>CAJKVD010000013.1 GCA_905203195.1 uncultured Clostridium sp.
TTAATTCGCCGTAATGTTCATAACGAAAATCTTGTAATAGAAAATATATCTGTTGGAAAAATAACAAAAACCAATTGTGCTCTTTGCTATATTCAAGATATTGCAAATTCCGACTTAGTTGCTGAAGCACGCTATAGATTAAGCAATTTAAATGTTGATTCATTACTTTCTTCTGGACAACTAGAACAATTAATTATAGATTCCAATATTATAAATGTACCACAAATTCTATCCACTGAAAGGCCTGATAAAGCAAGTAGTTATTTATTAGATGGTAGAATAGTATTTTTAGTAAATGGCACTCCATATGCATTAATTGCACCTGCAATTTTTACTGATTTTTTAGGTTCTCCTGATGATAAAAATATGAAATCCACATTTTCAAATTTTGTTAAAGGTATTCGTATTTTAGCTGCTTTTTTCACTTTATTGTTACCTGGAATTTATGTTGCAGTTAACAGCTTCCATTCAGAAGTTTTGCCTACAGATTTGCTTTTTTCCATATTAGCATCAAGAGAAAATGTACCATTTCCTGTAATTTTTGAAATCTTAATTTTGGAAATATCATTTGAACTAATAAGAGAAGCTGGTTTAAGAGTTCCCGCACCTATTGGAACTACTATTAGTATTGTTGGTGCACTAATTTTAGGACAAGCCGCAGTTTCTGCTGGTATTGTTAGTCCTATTTTAGTAATTGTTGTTGCCATGACTGGTATTTCATCTTTTGCCATTCCTGACTTTTCATTTAGCTTTCACCTACGCCTATATCGTTTTATATTTATGTTTTTAGGTTATTGCTGTGGATTTTTAGGAATCGGACTTGGTGTTTTTGCATATATTTGCGTTTTGTGTGATATAAAATCTTTTGGTGTTCCTTATACAGCTGGTATATCACCATGGAATAAAACAAAAGGACATTCATATTTTTTACCACCAATATGGAAACGCGATTATCGTGCTAATTATTTAGATACAAAAAGATCTGCAAAACAAGAAAAAATTGCTATGAAATGGAAATTTCCATTTTTAAAGGAGGAAGATATTAAATGACAGATTCAAAAATAACATCAACAGAAGCCATTTTTTTAGTAGTCACAATATTTGTTGCACATACATTATCATCACTTCCTCAAAATTTAATTAATAATACAAAATCCAGCACTATTATTAATTTAATTTATATTGGTATTATTGTTACATTAATTAGCTACCTTATATATAGATTACTTAAAAATTTTGGTTCACAAGATATTATTGATATTTCAGAATATCTTGGTGGTAAAATCTTTAAAAACATAATAGGATGTATTTTTATTATATATCTTGTTATTAGTAGTTCTAGCCTTTTAAAAGATTTTTGCGAAGGTTTGCATATTGCCTTTTTCCCAATGACAAATGTTTCGTACATTATTATATCTTTTGTAATTGTTTTATTTATTACAAATTCACTTTCATTTGGAAGCAATATTAAAGCTATTTCCATTGTGTTTCCAATTGTTTTAGCAAGTATTGTATTTTTATTTATAGGAAATATTAGTCATTTTTCTTACGGAAATTTTTTTCCTATATTAGGCAAAGGATTTGTTAACACTTTTATAACAGGTATTGGAAATATCGGAGCTCTTGGCGGCATTTTTCTTTTGTATTTTTTACCACCATATTTAAAAAAGCCCGAAAAAATGAAAAAAATTTGTATATTATCAGTAATTATAGGATCTATATATTTAATTTTATGCTTAGCAACAATAGTCCTTATGTTTTCACTTTTTGTTGGAACTGGTAAAGTTCTTCCACTTTACTCTGCTGCTAGATATATTGAATTTGGTACATTTTTCCAAAGACTAGAATCACTATTTATGGTTATTTGGATATTAGAAATATGCTGTTACCTTGTTATTATAAATCGTTTTTCAATTAGTATAATACAAAAATTAACTAATATTGAGGATCAAAAGCCTTTAGCATTTATATATCCCCTATTAATATTAGGAGTTTCTTTATTATCTAAAAATTATGCTACAATCAGGTATTTTGAATCAAAAATATATTTTTATTTAGTCTATTTTATAGTATTAGGACTTGGCATCGGCATTTTAATTTTAGCAAACCTAAAAAAAAGAAAAATTAAAAATATTGAAAGAAAGGATAGTGAAACATTAGAATGAAAAAAACTATCAAAGTATTATGTATTATTATTATATTTGTATTGTTAACACTATTTTTTTCAGCATCTTATTCTAAATTCATAATAGATAATATTGCAGTCGTTGTAGCCATGGGAATTGATGTTGATTCAGATTCAAGCTCAAAAAACAATTTAAAAGTCTCTTTTCAATTTATTGATGCTTCTTCCGTATCAGAATCCGGTAGTTCTGAGACAGCACCAGCAGTCCTAAAAACAGTATCTGCATCTTCTATAAGTTCAGCCATAAATTTAATAAATAGCTATGTTAATAATGAAATAACATTATCACATTGTAAATTAATTGTTTTTTCAGAAGAGATTGCAAAAAAAGGAATAACTGATGACATTTATACTTTAATAAATAACATCCAAGTTCGTCCAACTGCAAATATAGTAATTAGTAAATGCACAGCCGAAAGTTATTTAGAAAATTCAAAACCACTATTTGAGCCATTAATTTCAAAATATTACGAACAATTTGTAAATTCAAGTCTTTACACAGGATATACAACAAATGCTACTCTTGGAGATTTTTTTGAAAGAATGGTCTGTTATGCATGTGAACCTTCTGCAATTTTAGGTGGCATCAATTTAAATCTACAAGATTCAGATAACAAAAATACAGCAACTGTTAACAAAGAAGCTTTAGATAAATCCAATTTTTCTAGTTTAAAAGGAAGCACAAACTCTGAAAATATTGGTATTGCAGTTTTTAAAGATGGTACTCTTGTAGGTGAATTAAATGCAATAGAATCTTTAGCATATATGTGTATTAGTAACAATTTAAAAGGTTTCCAAATTTCAGTTCCTAATCCAAATGTAGAAAATGCATATATTGATGTATATTTAACCCCTTCTAAACCATCAAAAACTAAAGTTTCACTAGTTAATGGCTCTCCATATATTAATGTTAATTGCCAATTTTCTGGTCAAATATTATCTATGGAAAAAAATGCAAATTACTTAGAAGCATCTTCACTTTCAAAAATTTCTGACTCGTGTAACAGATATTTAGAATATGTTTTTAGTCAATATTTATACAAAACATCTAAAGAATTTAAAAGTGACATTAATGGATTTGGAAAAAATGCTAAAAAATTATTTGCCACTTCAGAAAAATTTGAAAATTATAATTGGAGAGATACTTATTCAGATAGCTTTTTCAATGTACATGTTAAAGTCAATGTAAAATCTGCCTCATTAATTAGTAATTCTTAATTACACAAGAAAGGAGCCACAATGCAACTATTTTTTAACGTTTTTGTTTTAATTTTTTCAATTGGTCTCGGAATTCATTCAATTGCCTATGGTTTATATGAAATTAGGCAAAATAAAAATAAGGCAGGTGGAATAGTTTTTATACTATTCAGCCTAGCCATATTAATTTTTGCAAATATTGTACTAATATTTAAATCTTAAACTATTTCAAAATCTATTTGCCTTAACATTTTACTTGCTGATTTTACTTTTATTTTTACTTTATCTCCTATTTGATAGGTTGTATTGGTCTTTTCTCCAATCAGCCTTTTTCTATTCTCATCATAAATAAAATACTCATTTCCTAAATCTTCAAATCTAATTAAGCCTTCTACAGTATTTGGTAATTCTACAAACATACCAAACTGAGTAACTGATGATACAATTCCTTCATATTCTTCTCCAATTTTATTCTCCATGTATTCAGCCTTTTTCAAATTCTCACTTTCTCTTTCTACCTTTGTAGCAACTTTTTCTCTTTCTGATGATTCTCTTGCTCTATCTTCTGCCTTTTTACCATATTCTTCTATCCAGTTTTCTGGTACATCATAATTATCTGCTAAATATTCTGATATTATCCTGTGTATAAATAAATCTGGATATCTTCTTATTGGTGATGTAAAATGGCAATAATACTTGCTAGCTATACCAAAATGTCCTCTGTTTTCCGCTTCATATCGTGCAACTTTTAATGTTCTTAAAACAAGATTAGATACAACTTTTTCTACTTCTGTTCCTTTTACTTTTTCTAATATTTTTGCAAATTCTGTTGGATATACTTTCTCATTTGTTATTTTTATTTTCATTCCAAAATTAAACAAAAACTTATTTAGTTCTTTTACTTTATCTATATCTGGCTCTTCATGAACTCTATATATAAATGGTGATTGTAACCAATAAAATTTCTCTGCTATTGTTTCATTTGCAGATAACATAAACTGTTCTATAATTTCATTACTAAAAGATGTTTCATATTTTTCTATATTTACAACCCTACCATTTACATCTAAATCAATTTTACTTTCTGGTATATCTAAGTTTAAATACCCTTGTTCTACTCTTCTATTTTTTAATATTGTCGCTAGTTCTGCCATCAACTCAAAATCTTTTATATATGGTGCATATCTTTTTAAAACCTTATCATCAGATTTATCTAAGATCTTTTGCACATCATGATAATTCATTCTTTCTGTTACATTTATTATTCCTTTATACACTTCAGAAGAAATTACTTTTCCTTCCTTATTTATTTCCATACTACAAGATAATGTAAATCTATCCTCTCCGGCATTTAAGCTACATATTCCATTTGAAAGTTCGTGTGGTAACATTGGTATTACTCTTCCAAGCATATATATACTTGTCCCTCTTATTAATGCTTCTTCATCTAAAAAAGATCCTTCTTTTACATAATAGCTAACATCTGCAATATGCACATCTAAGCGATAATTTTCATTTTTTAATTTTGTAACTCTTACAGCATCATCTAAATCTTTGGCATCCTCACCATCTATAGTAAATATTACATCATTTCTATGATCAATTCTATTGGGTATATCTTTTTTATCAATTTTATTACCACATCTTTCTGCTTCTTTTACTACTTGTTTAGGAAATTCAGCCGGCAACTTATACTCTTTTATAAGAGATAACATATCTACACCTGCTTGATCTGTTCTTCCCAATACTTCTATAACTTTTCCTTCTGCATTTTTCCCTTTTTTTGGATATTTAGTAATTTTTACTAATACCTTATAATTATTTTTTGCTCTTCCAAAATTTGATTTTGATATAAATATATCTGTTCCCAAATTTTTGTCATCTGGTACTACAAATCCAAAATTTCGGTTATTTTGAAAAGTTCCTACAACTGTATCTTTTTCATGTTTTATTATTTTTTCTACTTTTCCTTCTGCTTTTTTTGTTTTTTCTTTTTCTTCTAATATTTCTATTAATACTTTATCTCCATTTAATGCATTATTAGTATTTTCTTTTGATATATATATTTCTTGATCTTCTCCTATATCTACAAAACCAAATCCTTTTGCATTTTTTCTAAATATTCCTTCTTTACTAGTCATTTTTTCCCCTCTCATAAAAAATTTAAGAACCAATTGTGATATAAAATACCATATCCCAATTGGTTCTGTGACTAAAATAATTTTTGGCTTTTTAATGCTATTAATGTTGCTTCTTCTACCAGTTGTGCTCTTGTTCTGCCGATTAGTTTTTTTGTACTCTTTAAACCTTTTTTCTTTAAATAAATATGTAAAGTACTTTCTCTAATCTCTTCAATATCCTCAGCTGGGATATTAAATGCTGAACTTTTCCCCATCAACATCTTTTTGTTATTTGAAATACAAACAACTTGAACATTAAAATATTTGCCAAAAAACTCCTCTATGCCTGCTTCACAGCTAACATAGAAATCTGCTTTTTCAACACAACCTTTCAGGTTTTCTAACCTATTTATTGCTCCTTTATAAGTCTCTTCATTAAAAGGTTGTTCTGAAACTCCTGAGGGAACTACACATGTTATAACTTCTAATTCCTCTTCATTGATTCTTAAGAACCGCAAAAAAGCAGATTGAATACCAAGTATTTTCTCGGTATTTTTTGTTGCAATAGCTATCCGTATTTTCTTCATAGCTTTATCCTCCTTGGGCTTTTATATTTATATTTTATCACATTTTTTGGAATTTTTCAACATTTATGTTACCTTCCGTCATAATAATCATAATTACCACGAGAAAGTTCTTTATATGGTAAAAAATGTGTCTTTTTTTCTTCAAATTCTTTTTCATCAAATGGTCTTAATATTCCTTGCTCAACATCTATCAAATATTTTTGATTCTCAATATTTAAAACTAAACATCTTATATATCTTGTTGATTCATTAGTTTCTCCTTCTATTTTTTTCCATATTTTTTCTCTATCTTTTGACCCCAAACGTGTATCAACAATTTCTTTCATGTATTCATATATGCCTTGTGAATCTATTTTATATTTTTTCATTAAAACTTCAAGTGCCTTTTTAAAAAATTCCACATCTTCATTTTCTTCTATTTCAGTAACATCTTCATTTGTTTTATTTTCATTTGCTTCATCTATATCTTCTTGAATTTTAATTATAGCATGTTCACCTTTATTCTGGTTAAACTTATCTAATGCTGTTTTAAATTTGTTTTTCTCATCTTCTAATATAACAATTCCTTCTGCTGTTAAATCTGTTTTTAATCTTGTTAAATCCTTAATATTAAAAAAGTTGTCAGTATCCAAAGCAACACTATAGTCATCACATGTTAATCCTACAAAATAATGTGTAAGACCTTTGTCCCAATGTATACAAACTTCATAGTCTTTTTTATCCTTTAATAATTCTTTTAATGATTTTGCAAGATACCTAGATAATTCAAAACATATTCTCCTGTTATGTCCTTCTCTATTTTTTTCCCATTCTTCATCAATGTCTCTTCCATACCAATCTGGCAAAGTAAAAGTATCATCATCTATTTTTCGTATATATGAAATCAAATTATCATCATATGTGTAATTTTTACATATAAAATCAAACACATCTAAAATTTTATCTTCTGTATTCATTTCATCATTATTAGTTAATTCATTAACATGTTCTTGTAACTCTTCACTTATCTTCCATGGTACTTTATCATATACAATATCCTCACCTATTTGTTCTTCTTTTTCATTTTTTTCCGGTTCCACAACTAATACATGTTTTCTATGAAAATGTACTCCTATCAACTCATTTAATCTATTTAGATTATCTATATTTACATCCATCTCAATATTCTCCTTATATGATTTATATGTTATTATTTTTACTATCCTCCATAATATGGATACTGATGTTCTTGTGGATTGAACACAAATTCTTTTAAATCTTCCCTATTTACTACTTTCATTTCTTGTTCTACAGTATCTATTAAATATGTTTTTCCGTCAAAATCAAACAAAATACATCTAACATATCTTTTCTCTGCTCCACCTTTTATCTCTTTCCATATTTTTTCAATCTCAATTCCTTGATTTTCTACTTTTGCTCTTGTGTATTCCATAAATCCTTGAGAATCTATATTATATGATTTTAATATTTTTACAACTTCATTAAGATATTTTATAACATCATTTTCAGCAAATTTATTTTTTGCTTCTTCCATTTCTAGCAAATCTACTAGCCTTCCTTTGTTATAATTATCAATTGCATCTTTTAATTTTCCTGTTTCATCTCTTAATATTGTAATTCCATCAAGTGTTAAACCTAATTTTAATCTTGTTAAATCTTTTATTTTATTAAAATTATCTAAATCTAATATTGCACTATAATCATCGCCTGTTAATCCTACAACATAATGTAAATTTTCTTTGTCTCCAACCATAAAGGCTTCTAATTTTTTGTTTTCACCTAATAATTCATTTATTGCTTTTGCATAAATTCTAGCAAATTCATAACAAATCCTTCTATTATGTTTTTTTCTATTTTCTATCCAAGTATTACCAACAATTCTTCCATACCAATCAACTGCTATGTATTTTATGTTATTTATATCACTTGCATCTCTTTTAAAAAAGTATAAAACATTATCATCATATATGTAATTTAAGCATATTTTTTCATATACTTTTAAAATTTTTTCTTCGAAACTAAGCGTATCATCTTTTTGTAATTCTTTTACCAATTCTTCAATATTTTCTTCCACTTCCCATTTAACCTGATCATATTCAATCCAATCTTCTTTTAATTTTCTGCCTGGTTCTAATATTATTTTATAATCTCCTTCTACATTTTCTTTTACTTCTTCATAGAATTTTTTTATGTATTCGTCTCTATCCATTTAAACTTCCCCCTATTTTTTGTTTTTAAATATATCATTTAATCCAGTTAAAACATTGTATTTTACAACTAAATTATTGTCATCTGCTTTTATTTTTCCCTTTTTTATTAAATTTTGATATACATTTGCAGCTATTAATTTTTTATATACTTGATCTAATTTTTCTTTTTTTACTCCAACACTTTCTAACACAACAAAAGCTTGCTCTTTACTTATTTTGAAAAAAAATGCTTCGTCTTTTAAGTATTCTGCAATTCTTTTGTTATTATCATAATTTCTTTTTTTATCTTTTAACAATTCCATCATTGCTTCATTCATAACCATAATTACTTTAAATTCATCCATATTAGTATTCCCCTTTTTTCTATACTTTGTAACAAAAAAGCACAATTAAAAAACATTGTGCCTTTTTTATGCCATATATAATATTCCTAAACCAATTGATAATATTGCAAATACTATTGCTAATATTATAGTCCATCTTTTTTGTTTTCCTTCTTTAGTTCTACCTTTGTTTTTTTCATAAAAATTGTTTGTTGATGAACCTGTAATTGTTGAAGATAGTCCCCCATCTTCTTTTGTTTGGATTAATGCTAGTATAATCATTGCTAATGCAATTATAAAATATACAATCGTTAAGATAGTTTTTGCTATTTCCATTCTCTAATTTTCCTCCCTAATTTTCCTGTTAAATTTTCTTATTTATTTTATCATACTTTTATAAAAATTGCAAATATTTTGTATATTTTTTAAAAAATTTTATTGTCTTATTTTTCTATTACAATATTAGTATTTTTATAAGCAGACTTAGCATCTTCAACTATTTTTTGTAACTCTGTACATGAACCTTTTAAAATTATTTTAGCATTATTTTCTGTTGCAGTTGCATAACCGAAAGCAAGCATAATAATCTACTTCATTGTCTATCCTTCTACCAGTTACATTTGCATTGATTTCTATTGTTCCACTCAAAACCAAGCAATTTCCAAACGTATATTGCAAATTTGTTACATTTTTCGGAACAACTATATTAATATTAGTTAACTTTTTGCATTGTGAAAAAGTACCATACATATTAGTTACACTTTCTGGAATACTACTATTAAATCTTTCTAAACTTTTACACTGATCAAATGTAGATCTCATATTTGTAACTCCTTCAGGTATCTCTTCATCAAATGCTTTTAAACTTTCACACAATAAAAATGTACCTTCCATGTCTGTAACAGTATCTGGTATATCTTGACTAAATTGTTCAAGATTTGTGCATCCAGAAAATGTCCATCTTAAGCTTTCAAGTTTATGTGGTAAACTACTATTAAATCTTTGTAAACTTTTACAATGATCAAATGTAGATCTCATATTTGTAACTCCTTCAGGTATCTCTTTGTCAAATGCTTTTAATTTTTCACACCAGAAAAATGTACCTTTCAGTGTTTTTAAATTTTTTGGGAGTTCTTTATCAAAATTTGCTAATTCCCCACATCCCAAAAATGTTTCTTCCATAGTTGTAACAGTATCTGGTATATTTTGATTAAAATTTTCAAGACTTGTACATTTATAAAATGTCCATTTCAAACTTTCAAGTTTAGGTGGTAAATTTGTTATATTTACAAGTTTACCACATCTTGAAAACGTGCTTTGCATATTAGTTAACGTTGAAGGAATTTACGGTGTAGTAAAAAAATCATCAAAATC
>CAJKVD010000014.1 GCA_905203195.1 uncultured Clostridium sp.
AATAATATTATAATAATTATTGTTACTATTAGTTGTTTTAAATCTATTTTTCTTTTGCTATTTTTCTTGTTACTCATATTTTTACATAATCCCTTCCTTAGTTTTCTTCCCATCAGCCATTTTATTATATAATTTTTTTATAAATTGTCAAGTATATTTTTTATCTTCATATATTACTTATAGGTGATTATTTTGAGTATTGTTCCTACAAATGTTTTGTATAATTATGAACTTTTAAAAGAAAATATAAATTCATTACATAAAAAATATAATTTTTTAGATATCTCATCAATTGGTAATAGTATTCTAGGAAAAAATATTTATGCTATAAAACTTGGTTCTGGCATTAAGAAAGTTTTTTATTGTGGTAGCTTTCATGCTAATGAATGGATTACTTCTGTATTATTAATGTATTTTATTGAAGATTATTGCAATTGCTATATTTCAAATTCTCCTCTTTTTGGATATTCCATTCAAGAGTTGTTCAATTCATCTTCGATTTATATTGTTCCAATGGTTAATCCTGACGGGGTAGATTTAGTTACTAAATCTTTAAATATAGAATATCCGTCATATAAAAATGCATTAAAAATATCAAAAAAATTTAACAATATTCCTTTTCCTCTCGGTTGGAAATCAAATATAACTGGTACAGACTTAAATTTACAATTTCCTGCCGGATGGGAAAATGCAAAAAAAATAAAATACAAACAAGGATTTACTCGGTCCTGCTCCACGAGACTTTGTAGGATTAAAACCACTTAATGAACCAGAAGCTTTATCAATATATAATTTTACTTTAAATAATAAATTTGATTTAGTTATTGCTTTACATTCACAAGGAAAAGAAATTTATTGGAACTTTCAAAATATAAATCCTCCTCAAGGATATGCCATAGGAAAAGAATTTGCAAAAGCTAGCAATTACTTGCTAACTGATGTTCCATTTAATTCGAGTTTTGCAGGTTACAAAGATTGGTTTATTCAAACTTACAAAAAACCTGGATTCACCATAGAAGTTGGACTTGGTTTAAATCCTCTTCCAATTTCACAATTTGAGCAAATATATAACGATATTTTAGGAATTCTGATTTTAGGCTCAATCTTAGCTTAATTCCTCTAAACAAAAGCGGACATTAATAACATTAGCACTTATTAGAACATTTTAAAACCCGCGTCTTTGTTCGCACGCGAAATTTGCAAAGCAAATATCGCGGCATTGTTATATTTTATATTCTAGGAAGTTCGGAGAACTTTCCTAGAATATAAAAAAGCATAACATGACTTAACAATCATGCTATGCTTTTTTCTATGTTATAGATGCATTATAAATTTTAACAATTACATCATTTAATTTTTTATCAAATTCATCTTGTGATTGATTTGCATTTAAATCTTGTAATAAAGCTCTTGAAAAACTTGCTATCATTTTATTATTTTTAGAAAGTAACTCAACCGCTGTATCTACATCATATCCACCAGATAAAGCAACAATTCTAACAACACAAACATAATCATATAAATCTAAATAATGGTTTGCAACTGTTGGAATTGTAAACTTAAACATTATTTTATCATTACTATTCCATGTGTTTAATTTTTTCTTAATTTCTTCTTTTAAAATTTCTTCACATTTTTCTTTCTCAGGTGCATTTATATCAACTTCTGGTTCAATAATAGGAACTAAACCTGCATCACAAATTATCTTTGCAAATTCAAATTGTTGTTCTACAATAGCTTTTATACCATCAGCATTTGGCTCATATATTACAGATCTCATTTTTGTACCAAAAACATTTTTTTCTATAGCTTCTTCTAACTCTTTAGACAATTCAGGTATTTCTTTCATTAATTTAACACCATCTTTTTGCTCAGCTAAACCTTTGTCCACTTTTAAAAATGACACTATATTCTTTTCATTCCATAAGTAATCCGCTGTAAATTCACCATCTACTTTTGAAAGCATTGTTTTTTCAAACAAAATTGCTCCTATTATATGTTCATTTGTAAAAGATTTACTTGTAAATACTCTTTTTCTCATTTCATGAATCAAATCAAACATTTCCTCTTCAGTGCTATATGCACTTTCTGGAATCCCATATGCTTTTAGAGTTTTACTACTACTTCCGCCACTTTGATCTAACGCTGCTATAAATCCTTTCTTATTTTTTATAATTTCATACATTTTTTCATTCATTCTTCTTCCCTCTTTCTTTTGAAATATTACAATTCTGTAGTGATGTTTTTTGAGACCATCCCAAAAAACACACCAAACATCATCCTAAATATTTTATACTTGAGAGTATAAAATCTGCTAACATTGATATTGGCAAAATTATAACTATTATTTTTTGTATTTCATAACTTATTTTGTTTTTTGCTTTGTCTAATTTATTTTCTATAATCGGATGTATTTTTTCATTAAAAGTTAGTCCTATTATTCCCCATGCTACTGAATATGCTATACTTATCCTTCCATTTATGTTTCCTATGTCATTTGAATAATCCCACCATCTTAAATGAAATACCATTTCAAATATCCATGACACAGCATATTCAAATACAGAAAATATTAGCATGCTTATTAAAAATTCCTTGAATTTTTTTCCTTTAAATTTTTTTAAAACTAAGATTATTAATATAGCTCCAAATCCATATATTGGACATACTGGTCCATATAAGAATCCTCTTTTTACAAATCTTCCTAATACAAACAAAGCAAATATAGTCTCTAAAACCCATCCTAAAAACGAATATATAACAAAATATAATACTAATCTTTGTGCATCGTTTAATTGTTTTTTATAAACCACTATCCCGTTTCTCCATTTCATCCCCCAACAAAATAAATAACTCCGTACATTATATTAATATTTAATTTTGATTATTACATTATACTCGTATTTTTGTATTTGCTGGATATTCTCTTTCTTTTTTTAATTCTACATTTTCAGTTTTTTTATTTTCATTTATTACCAAATCTGGACTTTTACCTAAAGTTACAGTATCTTTCGTTATTGTGCATTTTTCTATTTTAGGATTTGATGGTATATCATACATAATGTCTCTCATTATTTCTTCAATTATAGAACGTAATCCTCTTGCTCCTGTTTTTCTTTCTATTGCCTTATCTACAATTGCTTCTAATGCTTCTCTTGTAAATTCTAGTTCTACACCATCTAGTTCCAACAACTTTTTATATTGTTTTACTAACGCATTTTTTGGTTCTGTTGCTATTTTTATTAATGCTTCTCTATCTAATTCTTCTAATGTTGCTATTATTGGCAGTCTGCCTATAAATTCCGGTATTAATCCAAATTTTAACAAGTCTTGTGGCAATAATTCTTTAAATACTTCATCTTTTTTTATTTCTTTTTTACTTTCAATCTTTGTTCCAAATCCTATTGATTTTTCACCTGTTCTATTTTTTATAATATTTTCTAAACCTTCAAATGCTCCTCCACATATAAATAATATGTTTTCAGTATTTATTTGTATAAGCTCTTGGTTTGGATGTTTTCTTCCTCCTTGTGGTGGTACAGATGCTATTGTTCCTTCTATTATTTTTAATAAAGCTTGTTGCACTCCTTCTCCACTAACATCACGTGTAATTGATGGATTTTCAGATTTTCTTGTTATCTTATCAATTTCATCAATATACACAATTCCTTTTTCTGCTCTTTGAATATCTCCATCAGCTGCTTGAATTAATTTTAGTAAAATATTTTCCACATCTTCACCAACATATCCTGCTTCTGTTAATGTTGTAGCATCTGCTATAGCAAATGGAACATTTAAAATTTTTGCTAATGTTCTTGCCAATAAAGTTTTTCCACATCCTGTTGGTCCTAATAATAAAATATTGCTTTTTTGAATTTCTACATCATCATCTTTTTTATCATTTTCTTCTTCATGTATAATTCTTTTATAATGGTTATAAACTGCTACTGACAATGTTCTTTTAGCCTCATCCTGTCCAATTACATAATCATCTAATGTTTTCTTTATTTCTTTTGGACTTGGAATTTCTTCTGCTAAAGTATATCCTAAATCTTCTTCATTAAGACCTTCTGCTTCTATAATACTTGTACATAAATCAACACATTCATTACATATATATACTCCTGGTCCAGCTACTAATTTTTTAACATTATCTTGTGTTTTACCACAAAATGAACATCTTAAATTTTTAGGTGTATCATTTTTTCCCATTACTAAATCTCCTTAACTCAATTTTTATGCTCTATGATCCATAATTCCATCTATTAAACCATATTTTAGAGCTTCTTCTGCTGTCATATAATGATCTCTTTCTGTATCTTTTTCGATAACTTCAATTGGTTGACCTGTTCTATCACTTAAAAACTTATTCAATTTTTCTCTTGTTTTTACCAAGTGATCTGCATGAATTTTAATTTCTGTTGCTTGACCAGATAATCCGCCACCACCAATTAATGGTTGATGTATTAAGATTTCTGCATTTGGTGTTGCAAATCTTTTTCCCTTTTCTCCAGCACATAAAAGAGCTGCTCCCATACTTGCTGCCATACCTATACATATTGTTGATACTGGACATTTTATATAATTCATTGTATCTATAATACCCATTCCATCTGTAATAGATCCCCCTGGTGAATTAATATATAAATATATATCTTTATCTGGATCTTCTGATTCCAAAAATAGCAACTGTGCTATTACCAAACTTGATGTTGTTGGATTTACATCTTCTCCTAAAAATATAATTCTATCTTTTAATAATCTTGAAAAAATATCATATGATCTTTCTCCTTTACTTGTTTGTTCAATTACATATGGTACTAAACTGTTTTTTTCTAACATACTTTTTCCTCCTTTTATATAAAATAAAGGTGCTATATTAAATTTATAGTTATAAAAATACCATAAATTAAGACATTGCACCTCCTTTTTATCTTATTTCATTTTTGCATTTTTTACTAAGAAGTCAACTGCTTTTTCTGATTTTATTCCCTCTTCAATGTATTTTCTTACATTTTCATTTTGTAAAAATGCTTCGTCATCTTCTTTACCGTAATTTTTTGCCATTTCTTTTATTTTTTCGTCTATTTCTTCGATATTTGCCTCGATTTTTTCTGTTTTTATTACTGCTTCTAACATTAATCTTGTTTTTACTGCTTCTAATGCTTGAGGTTCATATTCTTTTTTCATTTCCTCCATTGTTTTTCCTAACATTTGAAGATATTGTTCTAATTTGATACCTTGATATGATAATCTTGTTTCAATATCTTTTAACATATTTTCAACTTCTGTTTCTACCATACCTGATGGAACATCTACTTTAATATTTTCTGTTACTGCTTTTACTACAGCTTCTTCTGTTTCGTATTTTTGTTTTTCAGTATTATCTTTTTCTAGTCTGTCTTTTATACTTTCTTTTAATTCTTTTAAAGTATCAAATTCACTTGCTTCTTTTGCAAATTCATCATCTAATTTTGGTAATTCTTTTTTCTTTATTTCATGTACTTTTACTTTAAATGTTGCATCTTTTCCAGCTAAATCTTTTGAAAAATATTCTTCTGGGAATTTTACATTTATATCTTTTTCTTCATCAATTTTCATACCAATAATTTGATCTTCAAATCCTGGAATAAAAGAATTACTTCCTATTTCTAAATCATAATTTTCTGCTTTTCCACCTTCAAAAGCTTCTCCGTCTACAAAACCTTCAAAATCTATTGTAGTAATATCACCTTTTTCAACTGGTCTGTCTTCAACTGAAATTAATCTTGAATTATGTTCTTGCATATGTTCTAATTCATGATTAATGTCTTCATCTTTTACAGTATACTCAATCTTTTTTATTTCTATACCTTTATATTTTCCAAGTTCTGCTTCTGGTTTTGTTTGGAATATTGCTGTAAATATTAAGTCTTGCCCTTTTCCTATTTGTGTTATATCAATATCTGGTCTACTTACTGCTTCTATTTTATTTTCTGTTAAAGCTTCTTCTAATACTTCTGGTGCTAAATCATTAAAAGCATCTTCATAAAAAATTTCTTTTCCATAATATTTTTCTACTATGTTCATTGGTGCTTTTCCTTTTCTGAATCCAGGAATATTAAAGTATTTTGCACTTTTAAAATATACTTTTTTCATTGCCTCGTCAAATCTATTGGCTTCTACTGTTAATTCTAATTTTACTTCATTTGCATTTTTTGTTTTTTCAACTTTACAATTCATTTTATTCATCCTTTCAATTTTTAATATTGCCTCTATTGCATAGTGTTTACATTATATCATAAAATTGATATTTTGCAAGGAATTTTTTAATATTTTTAAAAAAATACTTGTTTTTTTTATTTTTTTGTGGTAAACTTAATTACAGTCAATTTATTTTTAAATTTAGGAGGTGCTAGAACATGGCAAAATGCGCAATTTGTGACAAAACACAAAGTAATGGAAATAAATTAAGTATCACTCGTTCACATATCAGTAAAAGAAGTCCTCGTACTTGGAAACCAAACTTAAGAACTGTTAAAGCCGAAATAGATGGTCAAGTTAAAAGAATTCATGTATGTGCTAAGTGTTTAAAAAACGGTAAAGTAAAAAGAGCATAAGAGCTCTTTTTTTGTTTTTATATAAATTTAATCTTTAATTCTAAAAATGAATTTTACAAATCCTCTTAAGAATTTTGGAACTTTTTTTACTACAATAGTCATATGTAATCCCTCCTATCTATTTAACATGCCAACCACATAATGCCAACACACGCCAACGCTACTCCTATTATAAATAACCAACCTGTTAATGGAAGTAATAACACAAGTAATATTCCCAATCCTATTCCAATAAGACACACACCTATAGTTTTTCTTAATAAATGAAACATGCTATTTCTCCCTTCTTTCAAGTAGCTTTTCTACTTTCTTTTATATATTATTCTAAAATATTTTATTTGTTCCTATTTATGTAAAATTCTTGACTATTAAAGCAAAATATTATAATATTTTAAAAATGAATAAGAAAGGACTTTTATATGACTAAACAAAATGCAAAAAAAATAATAGAAATTCTAAATTCAACTTATCCTGACGCCACTTGCAGTCTGGATTTTACAACACCATTTGAAATAGTTGTTGCTGTTATGCTTTCTGCACAGTGTACTGATGAACGTGTTAATAAAACTACTCCTGAACTATTTTCAAAATGTAAAAAAATTGAAGATTATGCAAATATAGATATTAATGATTTAGAAAAAATAATTCACCCTTGTGGTTTTTATAAAAACAAAGCTAAAAATATAAAACTTTGTGCAAATCAAATATTAGAAAATTTTGATGGAAAAGTTCCAAATAATATGGAAGATTTACTAACACTAGCTGGTGTTGGAAGAAAATCTGCTAATGTAGTTTTATTAGAAGCTTTTGGAATTGCAAACGGAATTGCTGTAGATACACACGCAAAACGTATATCTAATTTAATGGGATTCTCTAAAGAAAAAGAACCAGAAAAAATCGAGCAGGACTTATTAAAATTAATACCTAAAAATTATCTTCCAAGTGTTAACCATCTTTTTGTTTGGCATGGTAGAAATACCTGTATTGCCAGAAAACCCAAATGTGAATCTTGTACTGTTAAAGATTATTGTGAATTTTATAAAACTAAAAAATCTGTATAATTTGTATAATTCTGAGCATACTATTTTTGTAATATTTTTTAGGGAAGTGATTTTTTTGACAAATATTAATTGTTCTGCTAATTGTATTTATCAAAGAGATGGTAAGTGTTGCTACAATATTGTAGCTATGTCAAGTATTTCTAATAACTATGACTGTGCCTATTACATTCCTTTTCTAAAAAATACCAATAATTATATGATATAAAATTTAATATACAATTTTTATTAAGTTTTTAGATTAATAACAAAACATTTTTTCAAAAAACTTTAAGGGCAAGAACATATGTTAACATATATTCTTGCCCTTTTGTACTACCTATTTCTTAGCCTATAAATTTCATAAGCCTTGTAGTACCATGAAAATAAAACTGCCACTGCTGATAATCCAATCATTACACTCTTATTAGCTATTGCTAAACCTGCCAAAAAAGTTGCTACTAATTTAGCTCCTTCGTGATTAAACCACCAACTTTTAAATTTAATTTTAAATTTAAGCATATAATCCTCCTTTTATTGCTCGGATGATTTCCCATCCACCAAATGATTTATGGGTTACTACAGTTTTATCATCATTATTTTACCAAAATTTTTTCAAAAAGTCAATTATGTAAATTGTTGATTATGCTTTCATCTCTCTTATTATCTCACCATAATCTTTAGCTATTAAAATAGCAGTACCAGCAACTAAAATATTTGCTCCCGCTTCTTTTACACTATCCATTGTTCTCAAATTTATTCCACCATCTACTTCTATATCTATTTCCAAATTATTTTTATCAATATATTGCTTTAATTCTTTAACTTTTTCAACCATATCAGAAAGCATAGTTTGTCCACCTTTGCCAGGCTCAACAGTCATAACAAGAACTAAGTGAACATATAGCAAAAACTTATAAATTTTTTCTATTGGAGTTTCTGGTTTAATGCTAATTCCAACTTTTGCATGCACTTCTTTGATTCTATTTATATTTTCCATTACTTCTTCATCATTTGTACAAGCCTCATAATGAAAAGTTATTATATTAGGTTCTACCGCTTCAAAATCATTAATAGCCTGATCCACATCTTCTACCATCAAATGTATATCTAGTGGTAAATTTGAAAGTCTTTTTATATATTCTGCATATCCTAACATTTTTTTATAAGTATCTTTTTCTACAAATTTTCCATCCATAACATCTATATGGAAATAATCTGTTTTTGCCTTTTCCAATGCTAAAAATGTTTCAGCCTCTTTATTTTTTTCTGTTGATAATATTGATGTTGATATTTCTACCATTTTCTTCTCTCCTTTTCCTTTAATTGTTCATATATTTTACAAAATCTATCATATCTTTCTTGTGATATTTTTCCTTTAACTAAAGCATCTTTTATACCACAATTTTCTTCTTTTATATGTGTACAACCTGTAAATTCGCATTTTTTTATATATGGCTTAAATTCTATAAAATATTTTTCCAAATCTTTTGATTGTATTTCAGAAATCTCAAATGTTGCAAAACCCGGCGTATCTGCTATATATGTATCTTTTTCTATTTCATATAGCTTTATTGTTGTTGTTGTATTTTTTCCTCTTTTATTTTTTTGACTTATTTCTCCTTCTTTAGTTAATTCTTCTTGAAATATTCCATTTATTAATGTAGACTTTCCTACACCTGAGTTTCCTGAAAAAGCATTTATATTGCCTTTTATTGCTTTTTTTAGTTCGTTCACTCCTTTTTTCTCTTTTGCCTGTGTTTCTATCACTTTATATCCTATATTTTCATATATTTCCTTTATTTTTTGCATTTGATTCTTTTTATCTAAATCAATTTTATTTAACACTATTACAACTTTTACTTTTAAATATTCTGCAAATGCTATCTGTTTATCTAATAATAATAAATCTGGCTTTGGATCCTTGCTTGATACCACCAATACCATCTGTGTAATATTTGCAAGCTTTGGCCTCTTTATATATACAATTCTTGGTAAAACCGTTTCAATTGTTCCATTTTCATTAAACTCTACAATATCTCCAACAATTGGTGTTATCTCTTCTTTTTTTAATTTTCCTCTTGGAATCAACTCATAAATCTTTTCATCTTCTCTATTTATTACTTTATATAAATTAGAACTGCTTTCTATAATTACTCCTTGCATTTTTTCTCCTTTTCAAATAACAAATTTACATTTTATTACCAGAAAGGAATGGATAATTCCATTCCCTTCTCTTATTTTGTA
>CAJKVD010000015.1 GCA_905203195.1 uncultured Clostridium sp.
CTTTTAATGGGGTAGGGCCGTTAATTATTAGTTTTTCCAAATGTATTACCCCCTGATATATAGAAATGTATAATTATTTTGTTAAAAAATAGAGTGTATTAAATAACACTCTATTTTAATAAAATATAACATAAAGGTAATAAAATTGCAATACATTTGATGCTAATTTATGTGAAATATAACTTTATGTTATTTATTAGTATAATTTAAATAATTAATTGTTAACTATATTATTTGCTTTTGGCAGTTGAAAAATTGTTTTCTGCAAATAATTCTAAAATTTTAAATTTAAAAGTTATGTTAGAATGTGAATTGTTATCAGAAATAAGAGCAAAGTCTTCTTTATTCATATTTTCTTTTAAAAGTTCTTTTGATTCATCTGGAACTACTCCAGATGTTACATCTATAAAACAAAGTGGAGGAAACATTACACACCACCAATTTTTACCTTCTGCTTTGCCGATTTTTACGCGTAATGCATCATAAATTCCTGCAGGAAGTGATATGTCACCATATGTTTTAGTCGGAAATTCAAAATTTCCAATTTCTACTTTTACTTGATAGTTGTAATTGTTATTAGAAATTGTTTGTTCTGCAATTTCTTGAAAATCAGTTAGATGATTTTGGGCTATCAAAATTGCTTCTTCTTTAGAAGTGGTATTGCTACAGATTGTGTTCATATAATTAAGTAAATTATCTCGTACTTTATATTTTAAAGATTGATCTTCTGCAGAATCACTGTTTGCTATTACGTGTAATCTAAATACGCTAGCGGCTATTTCTGATGACGTTGTTTTAGCATATGAAATTGCACATATTCCGGTGTATAAAAATAGTAGTATTGATAAAATTAATATCATTTTAAATTTTTCTTTAATTAAAAATTTTTTCATGAGTTACCTCCATTAAACTTTTTTTGAAAATTATTCTTTGAATTTATTATTTACAATTTTGAGAATTTTATACAATTATTTTTTAGATGGTTAATATTTGAAAAATAGTTTTTTGTAATATTTTTGTAATTTTTGACTTTATATAAATTAATATAGCTATTGGTGTTGTAAGAAAATATGTAAATAGTCGAAAAATTCAAAAAGGAGAAAAAAAGAAGAATATGGCGAAAAACAGTGTCGAAAAAAGTAGATGAATTTTCTTTGAAATATTATTGACATATAAAAAAATAAATGGTAAAATCTGGAAGTAGAAAAAATAGAACTTCAAAAGAAAAGGCTTTCAAAATCTGAAAGGATGGTAAATTTATGATAAGTCAATTTGAAAATACAAATGGGGAATTAAAAAAACATGAAAGGTTATGTTCATTTTATGCAAGTGATTATCACTTCGAAATGATAATTTTGCCTTATATAAAAAAAGAGATAAATAAAAACCATAATGTAATTATTTTAACAGAAAATGATTTGAAAGATACAGTTCAAAAGGTTTTAAAAAATGTTAATTTGTGTGAAAATGATAAAAATAAAATTTTTGCGCTTGATTGGTGTGTAAATGATTTGCGTAAATTGGATATTATAAGAAAAAATATTTCTGAAAACACAGAAACTACAGTCTTTATTAAAGGTGGAAAAAATTATATAAGAAAAATGAATTCTTATATTCAAGAAAATGCTGATTCTGAAAAAATAAAACCTATTGATTGTTATTATATAGATGATGTTCAAGATGATATTAGTAATATAATCGGTGATTATAGCGGAGTTATTAATACTATCGGAAAGATTAAAATTGATTAATAAAATATAGAAAAACTGTTATGTATTTAGCAATAGTGCATGGCAGTTTTTATATTGTACGGAAGTTTTCTAAAACAAAAAGAAAATCTAAAAAAAAGAGTATATTACTTTACAATTTTTCATTTTTTTGTTATATTGTAGGTATAATTTAACAAACGTAAAAGAGAGGAAGATATTAATGGACAAAAATTTAGGAGAAATAAAAGCCTTACTAAAGAAATATAATCAAGAACAATTATTAAATGGTTATGAAAATTTAGATGAACATAAGAAAAAAGAATTATTAAATCAAATAAAAAATATAGATTTTGAGCTAATGAACTCTTTATACTTGACTACTAAGCAGGAAATAAAGCATAATAGTGATGAAATAACTCCAATGGAATATATGGACAAATATAAGTTATATGATGACTATAAATATTATGAAAATATAGGGAAAAAGGCAATTAAGGATGGAAAATTAGCGGCTGTAACAATGGCAGGAGGACAAGGAACAAGATTAGGACATGATGGGCCAAAAGGAACTTTTGATATAGGGTTGGATTCTCATAAATCTTTATTTGAACTTTTATGTGATTCCCTAAAAGAAGAAGGAAAAAAGTATGGTGTTACAATTCCATGGTTTATAATGACAAGTAGAGAAAATAATAAGGCAACTATAGAATTCTTTGAAAAAAATAAATGTTTTGGATATCAAAAGGATAAAAATTTATTTTTCTTTATTCAGGGTGAATTGCCAATGATGGATACAGAGGGAAAAATTTTAATTGGTGAAGATGGACTTGTTAAATTGGCTGCAGATGGACATGGAGGAATTTATGAGGCTTTAGTAAAAAATAAAATGGTTGATAAAATGAAACAACTTGGTGTAGAATGGGTATTTATTGGTGGAGTTGATAATTGTCTTGTCAAAATGGTTGATCCGGTTCTTATGGGAATTGCAATAGATAAAGGTGTAACAGTTGCATGTAAGTCTGTTGTAAAAGCAAATCCATATGAGAAAGTTGGAGTATTTTGTAGACGTAATGGAAAACCAAATGTAATTGAATATTCTGAAATAACAGATGAGATGGCAGAAGCTGTAGATAAGAATGGTGAACTTTTATATGGGGAATCTCATATTTTATGCAATTTATTTAATGTAAAGGCAATAGAAAGAATGGGAGCTAACCCATTACCATATCATGTTGCATATAAAAAAGCAAAATATATTGATAAAACTGGAAATTTAGTTGTTCCTGATTCACCAAATGCATATAAATTTGAAGCGTTTTTGTTTGATGCTTTTGGTGAAGTTGATGATATGGCAATTTTACGTGTAAAAAGGGAAGAAGAGTTTGCGCCAGTAAAGAATTCTGACAGTGCAGATGTGGATTGTCCAAGAACAGCTAGAAAATTGTATAAACAATTTTATCATTTAGATTAATTTAAATTTGCGACATGATTCATGTCGCTTTTAATTAAATATGTGTTAATGAAAGGATTTGATGTTAATGAAGGATTATATGAAGGAATATAAAAGATGGTGTGAAAGTGACGAATTTGATGAGGAAACTAAGAAAGAATTATTGTCTATAATGGGTGATAAAGAGGAGATAGAAGACCGTTTCTATAAAGAGTTAGAATTTGGAACAGCAGGATTGAGAGGTGTAATAGGAGCAGGAACAAATAGAATGAATAAATATACTGTTGGAAAAGCAACACAGGGATTAGCAAATTATATAGTTGAGCAAGGTACACAAAAAAAAGGTGTAGCAATAAGTTATGATTCAAGGAAGATGTCAAAAGAATTTAGTGAGCAAACAGCATTAATTTTGAATGCAAATGGAATAAAAACATATCTATTTGAAAATTTGAGACCTGTACCTGAGTTATCATTCACTGTACGTGAATTAGGATGCACAGCTGGTGTTATGATAACGGCAAGTCATAATCCACCAAAGTATAATGGATATAAAGTATATTGGGATGATGGTGCACAAATAGTTAATCCAAGAGATGTTGATATCATAGGAAAAGTAAAGGCTGTAACTAATTTTTCTGAGATAAAAACAATGGATAGAAAAGAAGCAGAGGAAAAAGATTTATTTCATTTAATAGGAACGGATATGGATGACAAATATTTAGCTAAACTAGAAAGTTTGGTGCTAAATCCAGATATAGTAAAAGAACAAGGAAAAGATTTAAAAGTTGTATATACACCGCTACATGGAACCGGAAATACTGTCGTAGAGAGATTGTTGACTGAAATAGGAATAAAAAATTTATATGTTGTGCCAGAACAAAAAGATCCTGATGGAAACTTTCCAACAGTAGATTATCCAAATCCAGAAGATCCAAGGGCTTTTAAATTAGCTTTAGAATTAGCGGAAAAAGTTGATGCAGATGTTGTTTTAGCAACAGATCCAGATGCTGATCGTTTAGGAGTATTTGCAAAAGATGTAAAAACTGGAGAATATATGGATTATACTGGAAATATGTCAGCATTGCTTATTGCCGAATATCGAATTTCTCAAATGCAAGAGAAAGGTATTTTACCAGAAAATGGAATGCTTGTTACAACAATAGTTTCTTCAAATTTAGCAAAAGATATAGCACAGAATTATAATCTTGATTGCTATGAAGTATTGACAGGATTTAAAAATATTGGAGCAATAATGAGAGAAGCAGAAGAAACAAAAAAGAATAAATATGTATTTGGATTTGAGGAAAGTTATGGATGTTTAATAGGAGATTATGCTAGAGATAAAGATGGTATAGCAGCAGTAATGGCTTTATGTGAGGCAGCATGTTATGCAAGATCAAAAGGAAAAACTTTATGGGATATGATGCAGGATATTTATAAAAAATATGGATATTACAAGGAAACACAAGTTTCAATTGTTAGAGAGGGTGCAGAAGGTGCTCAGGAAATTCAAGATATGATGACAAAAACGAGACAAAAAGATATTACAGAAATTGCAGGATTAAAAGTTCTAAAATTTAAAGATATACAAAGGGATATTGAAAAAAATATGAAAAACGGTAAAGTTACAAGCACAGGGTTACCTACATCAAATGTTCTTTATTATGAATTAGAGAATAATAATTGGTGCTGTGTTAGACCTTCTGGTACAGAACCTAAAATTAAATTATATATGGGTGTTAAGGCTAGATCTGAAAAGAGGGCTACTCAAAAATTAAGACATTTGAAGGACGATATGGTTAAGATTGTTACTGAATAGTTGAGAAAAATTAAACTTGACAATTATAGAATTTGAGAGTATTATTATAAAAGTATAGTATAAAAATTTTTATATTTTTATACTATAAATATTTTTGTTCTCATAGCTCAGCAGGATAGAGCAGTCGCCTCCTAAGCGACCGATGGTGGTTCGAGTCCGCCTGGGAACACCATGAAATGATGTTTTTAATGGACTCGGAAAGGGGGAAAAGAAAAAAGCCTGGTAGACTTTTTTCCCGACGTGGCTTGCCGAGTCCGCCTAAGAACACCGTGATATTGATATTTTTAGAGGTAATAGATGCAAAGAAAATTTATGAAAGCAGCATTAAAAGAGGCAAAAAAAGCATACGAAAAATTAGAGGTACCAGTTGGATGTGTAATAGTAAAAGATGGAAAAATAATAGCAAGGGCACATAATTTGAAAGAAAGTAAAACGGATACAACTAAACATGCAGAAATAATAGCAATACAAAAAGCTAGTAGAAAATTACAGTCATGGAGGTTAATAGATTGTGATTTATATGTGACTTTAGAACCATGTGCAATGTGTGCGGGAGCGATAATTCAATCGAGAATAAAAAATGTATATTATGGAACTCATGATTTAAAAACAGGAGCAGTTGGTTCTGTTTTTAATTTGTTTGATGACTATATATTTAATCATCATGTTGAATTCCAAGCTGGAATTATGGAAGAAGAATGTGAAAAAATATTAAAAGATTTTTTTAAATATTTGCGTTCTATAAAAAAATAGAATGGGAGGGGGGATATTAGTGAGAAATCTATTAAAGAAAATATTGAATAATAATTTTTTTCATATTGGAATTTTATTATTTATTATATTTGTGATCATGTTTGTGGTTGGAATTGTAATTATCAAATATGATGTTGAAGGTGAAACTAATATGCCATATGTCCTTTCAAAAATATCTATAATTAGTTCGTCAGAGGGTAAAGATAAAGAAGATAAAGTTGAAGGAAACCAATGGAATTTTTCGATTGATCAAAATAATGATATTTATTTATATATTGATAAAAATCCCGATTATAAAAATAATAATGTAATTAATGATTTTATAAAGCAAGTAAGTATAATGGATATACAGGTCGAAAGAGAAAATCAGGATGGAGTTTTTAAAATATATAGACCATGTACTGAAAATCAAAGTGTTATTTTTTCTAATATAGACCAAGATATAGTAGAAGATTTGACATATAATGTAGAAAAAGATGCGGATTTGAAAAATATGCAGATTACAAACCAAGGAGGAATTCTTGCTTTTAGATGTGCTAATTGTGATGTTGCAAACTATATATCAAATGATGTTGAAATTAATCATAATGAGTTATTAAGTAAAGCTAATATTTCTGAGGAAAAATTAAAAATGAATGTTAAGTTTAATTTGATAATGAAAATGAGTTCAGAGAAAATATATAAAACTGAAATTTCTTTGAATTTACCGTTAGAAGGTATTATACAAAGTGGAACAGTGTCAAAAGAATTTACAGATATGAGTGCATATATTTTTAAAAGAATAAAGAATGTATAAAAAACACTTGCCAAAAAAAACAATTCATTATATAATACAAATGGTGTAGGAATTAATCTTTGTATAGAGGGTAATTCGACAAAAGCCTATGAATCTTGTCAGGTCCGGAAGGAAGCAGCAATAAGTAGATACTTTTGTGTGGAGTACTCTCTATAGAGAGATTAACCCTTTACCATTTTTCTTGTATAAAGGATGTGATAATTGTGGGGTACACAGCTCTTTATAGAAAATTCAGACCAATGACTTTTGGAGAAATGGTTGGTCAAGAACATATAACAAAAACACTAAAAAACCAAATTATGGCTAATAGGGTAGGGCATGCGTATTTATTTAATGGTGGGAGAGGTACAGGTAAAACATCTTCTGCAAAGATTTTGGCTCGTGCAATAAATTGTTTAAATCCTAAAAATGGCGAACCATGTAATGAATGTGAGATTTGTAAAGCAGCTATAAATGGATCATTAACAGATATTGTTGAAATGGATGCAGCTTCAAACAATAGTGTTGAAGATGTTAGAAGTATAAGAGAAGAAGTTAATTTTTTACCTACAAAAGCCAAATATAGAGTATATATTATAGATGAGGTTCATATGCTTTCAACAGGTGCTTTTAATGCTTTATTAAAAACATTGGAAGAACCGCCAGAACATGTAAAATTTATTTTGGCAACTACTGAGCCACAAAAATTGCCAGCAACAATTTTGTCAAGATGCCAAAGGTTTGATTTTAAGCGAATTTCAAATGATGATATTATTAAAAGATTAAAAATTGTTTGTGAAGAGAGTAAAATTCAAATAACAGAAGGTGCATTTCAAATTATAGCTGTTTTATCAGAAGGAGCCATGAGAGATGCGTTGTCTATTTTGGAAAGATGTATTCAAGATGGAGAAAATAAGATAGATGAAGATAAAATAAAAGATTTAGTGGGTATTCCTAAATTTGATTTTGTAAATAACATTATACAAGCTATTTTTGAATATAATGTAGATGATGTTATAAAAAATACAAATGATGTTTTAAATCAAGGAAAAGATTTAGATAATTTTTTGTGGGAAATGATAAAATATGTTAAAGATATTTTAGTTTTTCAAAGTACGAAAAAATTGGATTTGTATAATCAAGATGAGTTAAAAAAGATAGAAGCAGTTTCTATGGAAGTGCCAAAATTACGACTTGTACAATTAATTTATGATTTGTCAGAATTGGCTAGTAGAATAAAGTGGTCTACTCAAAAAAGTATTGTTTTTGAGGCAGAAATGATTAAACTATGTGCTAAACCAGAAGAAATGATTGTAGTTCAAAATGTACAACAAACTTCAAAAACTCGATTGGTTTCTAATGCAAATACAAGTGTTGTAAATAGTATTCCAAAAAATTCTACTTCTCAAATTAATAATAATGTTAAGAAAAATGCAAAGCCAGAAATAAAAATAAATGCAACTTCAGGTGGTATTTCTAAGGCATGGCCTAATATTTTGGGGAGTTTAAAAGATAGTGGAAGAATAGTCTTGTATACAAATTTGATAAATACACAGGTAAAAGAAATTAATGATATGACTGTTGGGATTGAGTTTTCAAAGGGATTGACTCCTTTTGGTAAAACTATTTTGGAAAAACAAGAAAATGTTAGAGAATTAAGTAAATTGGTTTCTATGGCTTGTGGTAAAGAGATGAATATACGATATATTGATACATCAAATGAAATAAAAGTAAAACCTACTTTGGAGCAAAATATTCAAAATTTTGCTAATGATGCAGATATACCATTTAATATTATTGAATAATAAAGATTGAAAGGAGAATGGAAAATGTCAAAAAGAGGTGGATTCCCAGGAGGTATGGGAGGATTCGGAGGAATGAATATAAACAATTTAATGAAAGAAGCTAAAAAAATGCAGGCAAGTATGGAAAAATCACAAGAAGAATTAGCTCAAAAAGAATTTGATGCTACTGCTGGTGGTGGTGCTATTAGTGTTAAGGTTTTAGGTGATAAAACCTTAAAGGAGATAAAAATTCAAAAAGATGTTGTTGATCCAGATGATGTAGAGATGTTAGAGGATTTAATTTTAACATGTGTTAATGAGGCTTTAAGGAAGGTTGATTCAGCACAGGCTGCTGAACTTGGAAAATTTAATATACCAGGAATAATGTAAAAATGTTGTAGCAAAAGAAATGAGGAAGTAAAAATGTCGTTATATTCACCATCGATTGAGAAATTAATTGAGAGTTTTGAAAGGTTGCCTAGTATTGGGCACAAAACAGCTTCTAGATTGGCTTTTTATATTTTAAATTCTACAGATGAGGAAACAAAGCAATTTGTTAATTCTATAATAGATGCAAAGAAAAATTTAAAATATTGTAGTAAATGTTTTAATATTTCTGATACTGATCCATGTCCAATTTGTAATAATCCTAAGAGAGATCAGTCTTCTATATGTGTTGTAGAAGATGTGCGTGATATTGTTGCAATGGAAAAAACGCATGAATTTAAAGGAGTATATCATGTTTTACATGGTTCAATTTCTCCAATGAATGGAGTTGGACCAGATGATATTAAAATTAAGGAATTACTTTCAAGACTTATGAATGGACAGGTTAAAGAAGTAATTTTGGCTACTAATCCTAGGGTTGAGGGAGAGGCAACTGCTATGTATTTATCTAAATTGATTAAACCATTGGGAATTAAAGTTACAAGGATAGCTCATGGAGTACCAGTTGGTGGGGATTTAGAATATACTGACGAAGTTACTTTAACTAAGGCTTTGGAAGGTAGAAGAGAGATATAAGATAATATAATAAAATTTTGTAAATTAAAAGGATTCAAATTATTATACAAAAAAGTTTAATAATTTGAATCCTTTCCTATAATATAAAAAATAACATGCACAGAAATTGCAAAGCAAATTTCTGTGCGAGAACAAAGACGCGGACTTTAAAATGTTCTAAT
>CAJKVD010000016.1 GCA_905203195.1 uncultured Clostridium sp.
ATTACACCTGATATAGTATTAGGAAACGAACTACTTTTTACCCTATTTAGAACAACTGCTCCAACTGCCACTTGTCCTGCATATGGTTCACCTCTGGCTTCACCATAAATTAATCTTGCCAATAAATTAACATTTGTTGAATTAGAAGAACTTCCACTTGAAGAACCACTTGATGTCATTATTCCCATTGCTCTTAATGTTGCAGGCCCAGCTATTCCATCCACAGTCAAACCATTTTTTCTTTGAAAATATTTAACCGCTTCTAATGTTTGGCTCCCATAAATACCATCAATATTTCCTTTATAATATCCCCATCTTTTCAATTTTGTTTGAATTTGCGTTACTTCACTTCCTCTTGACCCATATTTAGACAAAGCTTCAACATCACTATTCTTTGAAATAATAAAAATTATTGTAATCAAACATATAAAAAAAGTAACTGTAAAAATAATTATTTTTGTTTTTCTCTCCATTTTCATTCCTCATTTCTTTATGTTAAAACATTTTTATTATTTTTTACAGTTTCTGGCCTTTTTATTCAATTATTTCCACAATATTTACAAAGTACTGTTTCTAAACCAATTTGTAAATCAATCAATCCATTCTTATATTTATAATCCAAGTCACATAAATCCTGTAATATACCTCTTAATTCTTTGGGTTTAAAATATCTTGTTTGCATCTTATATTTATTAACTAAAAAAGTTTGATTAGGTTTTAATTGCAAACTCTCTATTAAATCTCTATTAAAATACATAGCAGCTGATGTTATATATAGTCTTTTAAAATGATTATATAATGTTACCAATATTTTTTGCAAAGGTTCTTTTGCATACAATAAATTTTTTAAAACTTCTAATGCATTAGCAATATTTCTTTTTCCTAAACTATCTGTTAAATCAAAAATTACACTTTCTAATTTTTTTATACACAACATATCAATATCATTTTTTATTATTGTACCATTTTCTCCAGCATATTCTATTAATTTCCTCATTTCATTAATTAAGTCTTGCATATTTGTACCACAACATTCTATTAAATACTGCAAAGTAGAATTATCAATATTTACTTTATATAAATTACATATTTCTTTTAATCTTTGAATAATTTGAATCGGTTTTTGATATTCAAAGCAACATACTACGCCATACTTATCTATCGTCTTATACAAACTCAATTTTTCAACATCATCTTCTACAAAAATCAATACAACACTTTGCTTTATTATTTCTATATTATTTGCAATATATTCTGATACTCTCTTTTTTAATTTTGTTAATTCTTCTGATTTTCTTTTACCTTCTTTTTTTAGCACCCCACTTTTTTTAGCTATAATCAATTTTTTTTCATAACCAAAACTTGGTGTTTCAATATCTGCAATAAGTTGATTAACATTACTCTCATCTATTTGAATATAATTTATTCCATTTATACATTCTCCAAAAAGAGCTTTTATTTTTTTTACAGTTTGCTCTAATAAATATTGTTCTTCTCCATATAAAAGATATAAACTATTTAGTTCTTTATTTTGTAATTCCTTTTCTAGTTCATCTATTTTTTTCAAGATCTCACCTACTAATAAATTAATATTTTATAATTTTTCAGAAAATTTTGCAGAATGTGCATGGCAAATCGCCATTGCCATACTATCTGTAATATCATCTAATTTAGGTAATTTTTCCTCATTAAGAATCATTTTTACCATACGCTGTACCTGAATTTTATCTGCTCTACCATATCCTGTAACAGCCTGTTTTACTTGCAATGGCGTATATTCAAAAATATCTAAATTATGTATTCTTGCAGTCATTAAAATAACACCTCTTGCCTGTGCAACATTTATAGCTGTTTTTGCATTATTATTAAAAAACAATTCTTCTATTGACATTGCATCTGGATTATATGTCTCTATAATTTCAGACAACTCTCTATATATTTTTTCTAAACGCAATGGAAATGATGTCTTTGCTTCTGTTAATATTGCTCCTGATGTACGTAAATAAAATTTATTTCCAATATAATCTATAATACTATATCCTGTTATTGCAAACCCTGGATCTATTCCTAATATTCTCATTTTTTACGCTATTTAGCTTCCTCCTCTATTGTAAAATCATAATAAAATTCTTAAAATCTCTGCTACACTCCAAGCCTGAGAAAATGCTCCTTTAGGTTCATATGGCTTTACAGAATCATATATTTCTGCAATACTTCCTACACAACCTCTTTCAAAAACTTCTTTTCCAAATGTAACAGCAACTTTTCCTTTGAACTCTTTAATTTTATTTTCCAATTCTAATTTCTCTTTTTTGTTTTTTTCAAATTTTAGCATATTTTTTAAACTACTATAATATAAACCTAAAAGCCATGTCCAAGTTATTCCCTGATGATAAGTCATATCTCTATCATGTGGATTTCCTTGATACACTGCTACATAACCTTTTTCTCCTTTTGCTAACGATTGTAATCCATATGGATTTAATAATTTTTTCTCTACTACCTGTAAAATATTTTTTGCTTCTTCTGAATTTGGATTAATCACAGGATATGTTAAACTTAAAGCAAATAATTGATTTGGTCTAATTTTACTATCACCTAAAACATCATATAAACACTTTCTACGCCTATTATAAAACTTGTCATCAAAAGAATTTTTTGTTTTCTGCGCCAATTCCTTATATCTTTTTGCCTTAACATTTTTGTTATATCTTTTGCATAAGTTTTCCATAATCTTCAAACTATTATACCACATACTATTAATTTCTACAGCTTTTCCATTTCGCGGTGTAACAGCTATACCATCTACTTTAGCATCCATCCAAGTATTTTGCGTATTTTCTGTTCCTGAAACTAGTAAATTATCAACATCCAAATATATATTGTTATTATCAACATCAATTCCTTCAGTGTATTTTTCTATAATATTTTCAAGCTTTTCTAATATACCTTCTACAAATTCATCATCTCCGAGTATATTCTAAATATTTATAAACTTGTTCAAACAGTAACAAAGAAGCATCTACACTATTGTATAAAGGCCTATTATCAAACCCTGAATAACCATTAGGAACTAAACCATATTTTATATCCCTCATCATAGTTTTTAAAACTTCTTTTGCATATTCAAATCTATTTGTTTTTAATAATAATCCCTCAAAAGAAATTAAGCTATCTCTTCCCCAATCCAAAAACCATGGATATCCAGCAATTAGTGTATGCAATCTAAATGATGATCTATATACTACAAAAGAATCTGCTGATATTACTAAACTTTTTATAATTTTTTCGTTTTCAACTGGTATACCAACATTTTTTACAATATTTGCTAATCTTTTTTTCTCCTCCATTATCATTTTCTCTACATCTATTTCATCAATATTTTCCTCAAAAGAACACACAAAAGAAATATTTTTTTCCTCATTTTTATCAATAGAAATTTCAAATCTTCCTGGAACCACATGATTTTCTTCTGGATAAAATCCTCTCTTTTGTTCTTCTACATAAAACATATGTTTAAACATATCATTTTGATGTGAAATATATTCTCCATCAGATACTTTCATATAAACTGGAAATTGTATCATATTATCTAATATAACTTTTACTTTTGTTCCTTTATTCTCTTGTCTTACATTAAATTCATGACCTGTGCTCATAGAATGGAAATCTCTAAAATTCATTAATGGTGCCAATGTTAGTTTTGCAGTTTGACTTCCACCTCTTATTTTATATAATACTCCAACAGTATTTTGTCCATATTTCATACAAATTGTTTTATCAATTGTTATATCTTTTACCTTATAACTAAATGTTGGTAATTCGTTTTTTTCGAAACTAGTTTGATATTTAAAACCTTTAGATATATAATCTTGCCCCATATTTGAGTATATATCATATTTATTTCCGCCAATCTCAATACTTTCATCTACTTTTGACAAAATCATATATCTCCTTGCTGGTGGAGTTAATGGTACTACCAACAATCCATGATATTTTCTTGTATTTATTCCTATTATAGTAGAACTTGCAAATCCCCCTAATCCATTTGCTATAATCCACTCTTTTTTTATTCCTTTTTCTAAACTCAAATCTTCCTTAGTATATTTCATTTTTCCTACCTTTCTATTGTTTTTCTTAACTACACAATCTTAATCTTTTGGATATAACTTACTTTTCTCTAATGTCTCCATCATTTCTTTTCTTATCTCTGCTGATGTCTTTTCTTTTATATGCTTAGGATTTCTAACATTATTAGGTCTTTTTTTAGGAGTTCTATTTGCTCTTCTTTTTTCTAATTTCTTCTTTTCAAGTTTTTTCTTTTCTCTTTTTATTCTCTCATCAGCATTTCTTATTGAATCTATTCTATCACTATATTTACTTGCAAATTTACTCTTATTTCTCTTTCCATTGTTATCTTTTTTTGTACTTCCCTTATTTTTCTTTTTTGCCATTTGTTTTTGTATTTTTTGAATTCGTTTATCTTCTTTCAATTTATTATTTAACATCATATATTGAGGATCATTTTGTTTATCTTGATATTTTAAATCATCACATATTAGTTGTATAATTGAAGAAGCTACTAATGTTGGATCATGTCTTATATATCCATCTGCAATTACAGACAAATTTCTTTGTAAAAATGTAATTCCTTTTACTTTATCAATATTTTGCTCTACTAAATCTTGACCTTCCATATTATATTTCTTAATCATTTCTGGAATTATTTCACCTGTATCATATATACAATAATCAATTACTCCTTTTCCACAATGCTCTATTATTGCATTTAAATGATCAGATACGCTATAATTATCTGTTTGGCCAGGTTCTGTCATTATATTACTTATATACACTTTTATTGCAGTTGATTCTTTTATTGCTTTTGCCACACCATTTACTAATAAATTTGGTATTACATTTGTATATAAACTACCTGGTCCAACAATTATACAATCTGCATTTTTTATAGCTTCTATTACACCTGGTGCTGGTCTACAATTTGATGGATTTAGATATATACGATTAATTTTTGTTATTTTGTCATATACAACTTCTGCTATTCTTGATTTTTCAGTTATTACATAGCCATTTGCAAGTTCAGCTGTTATATTCATTTCATCTAATGTAACAGGTATAACTTTTCCTGTTATATTTAATACCTTGTTACTATTTATTATTGATTTTGAAAAATCCTTATTAACTTCATTCATTGCCAAAAAATAAATATCTGAAAATGATAATCCACGCAATCTTCCTGCTCTAAACTTATAGTTCAACAATTTATCCATTTGATTTTCTTCATTTGCCAAAGCTATCATACTATCTTTTATATCATCTAATGGTAATGTTCCTAGTTCTCTTCTTGACTCTGAAACTTGCTCACCATAATCTGATACTGTTACAATTGCTGTTAAATTATTTGTATATTTTTTTAATCCAGAAAGTACTGTATTTAATCCAGTTCCGCCACCTATAACAACAATACTAGGTCCTTGATTATATACTGTTTTATTAAATATTAAAGAATTTACATTTACATTATTTTTATTTTCCATTCTTTCATCTGTTGATTCTACTAAAACCTCTAACGTTCTTTTGTTTAAACCTACCAAGCCTATAATTATAGATAAAAAGCCTATAACAAAAATAGCAATTATTTTTCCAACTTCTACAAAAGACATTTCCTTTAATACAAGTATTTCCGATATTCCATAACATGCAAATACAATACCCATTAAAATAAGAAACATCCACCTTTTCATTTTTGAACTATTTTGAAACCATTTAAAAAAACCTTTCATTTTTACTTATATTCCCCCCTAAGCTTACTACTCTTCTCCTATTACTTGAACTTCTAATAATATTTTTTTACCAAATTTTCTATACACAGAATCTTGAACATATTTTATTAATTGTAATATATCATCAGCAGTTGCATCTGCTTTATTTATTATAAATCCAGCATGCTTTTCAGAAACTTGTGCACCACCTATTTGGTACCCCTTTAATCCACATTCATCAATTAATTTTGCCGTAATATATCCATCTCCTCTTTTAAAAGTACTTCCAGCACTTGGATATTCTAGGGGTTGTTTTTCTTTTCTTGAATTTAAATACTCATTCATTTTTTCTTTTATCTCTTCCATATTTCCCTTTTGTAGAACTAACTCAGCTTCTATTACAATTGATTTATTAACTGAAAAAATACTATTTCTATATTTAAAACCTAACTCCGCATTTTTTAATTCCTGTATATTATCATCTTCATTCAAAACTGTTACTTTTTTTACTATGTCTTTAAATTCTTTACCATATGCACCTGCATTCATTCTTATTGCTCCACCAATTGTTCCTGGAATTCCAGCTAATTCTTCAAATCCTGTAACATTTGCTTTTTGAAGCCTATAAGCTAATTCTGATACTTTATTACCGGCACCAATTGTTATAATAATATTTTTATCATTTTCACTTATTTGCAATTTTTGAATATCAATTTTTACAACAATCCCTCTTATTCCTTTATCTCTAACCAATAAATTACTCCCATTTCCTATTACATATAATGGAATTTTATTTGTTTTTGCAAATTCATTTATTTGTTTTAGTTCATCTATATTTTTTATTGTTATAAAAGCATCTGCATTACCACCAACTTTAAATGAAGTATGTTTTTTCATTGGTTCATCATATCTAATTTGATTTTTATCTATATTAATTTTTGAATTTTCTATTATTTGTTTTATTTTCATCTGTCCCCTCCTTATACTTTAATAATATATCATTTTTTTATAATAATTACAATATATCTACTTGAACAAATCAAAAAAAGCAACACAACATGCTGCTTTTCTATTTAATATAAATTAAGTTTTTCTTTTAATGATAATTTTATATGAGATGGCTCATCAATTTCTATATTCTCATTTTTTAAAACATTTTCCGGATTTACAGTAGTTAATTCTTCTAATTTTTTTCTCCTACTAATTCTAATATTTTAAGCAATATTTCAGGAATCTTTAAATAAATCGTATTTGCTCTATGTACATCTGATCCTAAAAAATGTACCATATTATTTTTATAAAAATGTTTTACAATAATCTGCGCTCTTTTTCCATATAATCCTATTATACTTCCATAATTACACTGCATCAAAACACCCTTTTGTATTAAATCATAAATCAAATCTGGACTTTTTTGTACAAATAAATATCTTTCAGGATGTGCCAATATTGGAATCATCTTATTATTAAAAACAGTATAAATAAAATCATTTAAATTTAATGGGGGTTCATTAATATTAAGTGGCATTTCAAAAAGCAAATATTTTGTACCATTTATTGTTGTAACTTTATTTTGTCTTAGTAACTCAATTATATTATTAGTAATATAAATCTCATTTCCCAAATATAATTTTAAATTTGTTTTTTGATTAAAAGCATCTACCCATGCCTTTCTTTCTATAGCATCTACTTCATAATAATTTTCTATATAATGTGATGTAGATATTATTTTTTTAAACCCTGCATTTTCTGCCTCTTTCAGTAATTTAAAAGTTTCTTCCACACTTTTAGAACCATCATCTATTTGTGGTAATATATGAGTATGAAAATCAATCATTCCACTTTGCCCTTTCTAATCCAAGTCTTTTTTCTCATTATCTAAATAGTCTTTTATTTGATTTAATATATCATTTGTTTTTTGAAAATATTCCTCATTATTGTTTAAATTTCCTACATTATGTTCATTTCTATCATCATTTTCTTTTTCAGGTTCTGTCTCTACACTCTTTTCTTGTAATTTATTTTCTTTATATTTATTCATATCATCTATATTTAAAGCTTGCATTATCTTTTGCTTATTAATTTTTTCTTGTTTTTTTGATATTGAATTCATTTTACTAGCTTTTTTATTTTTATCTAAAACTTTTTCATTTCCGTAATAATAATATTTTTCTTCATATTTTTTGTTTGAAATAGGAATTCTATTTAATATTACTCCAGCTAAATTTCCACCTACATTTTGTATATTTTTTATTACTCTTTGCAATGCTTCCCTTTTTGTTATTTTATATGCTGTAACTACAACTGTTGAATCAACTATTCTCGACAAAATCACTGAATCTGTTACTAATTCACATGGTGTTCCATCTATTATAATTATATCACACAAATTCTTTAATTTTTCTAACATTTTTATCATTTGCGTTGAAACCAACAATTCTGATGGATTTGGTGGCACATTACCAGAAGATATTAAAAATAAATTTTCTACTTCTGTTTCTTGTATATAATTTACTATATCTGTTTCAAAAGTCTCACTCTTATCTATTTCAAGTTCTGATAGTAAATTAGATAACCCAGGTGTTGGTGATGTTCCAAATATTACATATTGCCTACCTTTTCTCATATCTGCATCTATCAAAACAACTCTTTTTCCTGCCTGTGCAAATGTAACTGCTAAATTTGATGCAACCCAGCTTTTTCCCTCTCCTGGGAATGCTGAAGTTACTAATAATGTTTTCATTTTTTTATTTGCATTCATAAATTGTATATTTGTTCTTATTGTTCTAAATAATTCCGAAATTGGAGATTTTGGATCTTTTTGTGCTATAACTTCTTTTCTCATTATTTTCTACCTCCTTTTTCCCCTTCAAAACTTTCAATTAATGGAATTGAAGCCAATACTGGTATTCCATAATTCTTTTCTATTTCTTCTGAACTTTTTACAGTTGTATCTAACATATTTCCAACTAAAACATATATAACTGATATTATTGCCCCAGCAAAAGCAAACAAAACCATGTTTTTAGACACATTTATGTTTGATGGTGTTTCTGAAACTTCTGCTTCATCTACTACATGTATATTATTTATATTATATATATCATTTACTTCTTCTGAAAAAACTTTTGCTATCTCATTTGCTATCTTTTGCGCATAGTTTGGATTTTCATTAGATACTGTTATTTCTATTAATTCTGTATCCTTAACAGAACTAACCGAAATACTATTTCTTAACTTTTCTTCATTAACATCAATGCCTAAATTTGATATAACTTTTCGTAAAACTTTTTTACTTTTTACTAATTCACTATAAGTTGAAACCAATTTAGAATTTAATGTAACATCTGTTGTTGTTATTGAATTTGTCTCATCTTGCTTGGAAGCTCCATTTTGTGATGTTGCCAATACTAAAGTTGTTGACGATG
>CAJKVD010000017.1 GCA_905203195.1 uncultured Clostridium sp.
TTCTAAAAATAAGTTAGAAATGAAAAAGGAGTCTTGGGCAAGTAAGTTATGGCATAAAATAAAAAAACATAGATTTATGAGTGTTATATTTTTATTGTTTTTTATGTTTTCTATACTTAATATTGTTTTAATTAATTATTTTCTTGTTGTTTTACAAGAGATAAGTTAAGATTTTTGGTGTTTTTTTTGAGCGGACTAAAAAAACATTAGGAAAAATTTTGTTATTATTATAGGATTTATAAAAAAATTGGATTTTTGGTAAAAATATGTTATAATAAGTGTTGTATAATTTATAGAAAAGGAATAAGTAGTATGAAAATAGCAAATAATTGGAAAGATTATAAAATATTGGACATGGCAGATGGACAAAAATTAGAGAGATGGGGAGAAGTAATATTGTCAAGACCAGACCCACAAATAATATGGAAACAAAAAACATGTCCAAAAAAGTGGAAAGAAATAAATGCAGTATATTATAGAAGTAAAACAGGAGGAGGGGCATGGGAATTTCATAAAAAGATGCCAAAGCAATGGCAAATAAAATATAAAGAATTAACATTTAATATAAAACCAATGGGGTTTAAACATACTGGATTATTTCCGGAACAAACAGTAAATTGGGACTGGATGATGGAAAAGATAAGAAAAAGTAATAGGAACGAAGTTAAGGTTTTAAATTTGTTTGCTTATACAGGAGGAGCAACAGTGGCTTGTTTGGCGGCAGGAGCATCAGTATGCCATGTAGATAGCTCAAAAGGTATGACAACATGGGCAAAAGAAAATGTAGTATCGTCAGGATTGGAGAAAAGACCAGTTAGATTTATAATAGATGACGTTGTAAAATTTGTTAATAGGGAAATTAGAAGAGGAAATAAATATGATGCAATTATTATGGATCCACCATCATATGGAAGAGGAGCAAAGGGTGAAGTATGGCAATTCGAAGAAAATATATATGATTTAGTGGAATTATGTACTAATGTTTTATCAGATAATCCTTTATTTTTCTTAATAAATTCATATACAACAGGAATTTCAAGTAAAGTATTAGAAAATATATTAAATTTGACGGTTAATAGAAAAAATAAGGGAATGGTAACATCTGGAGAAGTGGGTTTACCAATGGAAAATTCTGAACTTGTTTTACCTTGTGGTATTTATGGACGTTGGGAAGCTTGATATTGTAGTGAAAGGAAAATATCTAAAAATGCAAAAATTGAATGTAGTTTATGAGGATAATCATATTATAGTTGTAGAGAAAATTGTTAATGTTTCATCACAAGCAGATAAAACAGGTGATATAAATATGCTTTCAATTGTTAAGAATTATATAAAAGAGAAGTATAATAAACCTGGAAATGTATATGTTGGGTTAGTACATCGTTTGGATAGGCCTGTTGGTGGAGTAATGGTATTTGCTAAAACCTCTAAAGCGGCATCGAGATTAAGCAATCAAATAAGGGAAAAGGTTATGAAGAAGCAATATTTAGCAGTTGTTGATGGAAAAATAGAGGATAAGAAGCGGTATTTTAGAAGATTATTTATATAAGGATGAGAGGAATAATATAAGTAAAGTTGTGAATTCAAATAAAAAGGGGGCAAAATGTGCAAAATTAGATTATGAGGTTTTGGGTTATAAACCAGATAAAAATTTAAGTTTAATAAAAGTGAATTTGCATACTGGAAGGCATCATCAGATAAGATTACAGATGGCGAATTTTGGTCATAGCATATTTGGAGATCAGAAGTATGGTACGCGCGGAAAGGGCAAACAGATAGCTTTATGGGCATACCATTTAGAATTTGAACATCCTATTACAAAGGAAAAAATGAGTTTTTCGGTTTTCCCGGAAAATAACGGAACATGGAAATGGGATTATATAAAAAATAGGCATATAGATTATTGAAAAATAGTTTATATGTCTATTTTTACGAAATATTAAAAATCTTTTATGAAATTGATTTTAAAAAATTATATATATAATTTTGTCTTCTTTATAAACGTTTTGTTCTTTTTTTAAAAATCGATGATAAAATCACAATAGCTTAAGGGAATGAAGTGAGGTGAGAAAAGATGATTGATAAAATCTGTATGTTTCTAACCAACAAAATGAGAAAAGAAATGCCAGAAATTGATGATGAAAGAGCTGAGATAATAAATTATGGTTTACAAAATATAATTGGCGAAATTCCAAAGATATTTATTATGCTAGGAATAGCATATTTATTGGGGGTTTTTAAATTAGCATTAATTACATTTCTAATCATTTTACCTTACCGTACATTTTCTGGAGGGTTCCATTTAAAAACACATTTAGGTTGTATAGTTTGTACTAGTTTAATGTATACTGGACCAGCTTTTATATCTAAATATATAGTTTTAGAAGGAATGCCTAAAATAATAGCGATTGTTTTACTTTGGATTTTTGCAATGATTATGATTACTTTGTATGCTCCAGCTGATACGGAGAATGTACCAATTTTGCGAAAAAAGGAAAGAATGCAAAAACGAATATTATCGTATATAACTATGACAATAGCTTTGGTTGTAGCAGGTTTGATTAATAATCAAGTTTTATCTAACATAATTATTATTGGATATTTGATTCAAACGTGTTCAATTACAAGGTTAGCATATAAAATTACAAAAAATAAGTATGGGCATGAAGTTTATGAGGCAACAACAGTTTAATTTGTTGATACATAAAACATTTGCCGGCAATGTTTTAGTATTATATAAAGAATTTTTTTAAGGGGGAGTTCCTATGTTAAAATTTTTATCTAAAATAGCTGAAAAATATGCTAAAAGTACTAATACTGCTTGTGTAGTTTGGTGTGTAATGCATCAAACAAAAATGCCAGCAAGTTTAATTAAAAAAGATTAATTTGTTATTAATTTTGGCTGAATAAAATTTGGCCAATATATAAATCTCAATGTTATTATTATATGAAAAAGAAAATGCTATAAATTTATTTTATAGTATTTTCTTTTTCATAAGAACAAAAGCGGACATTAATAGCATTGAACATTTTAAAGTTTGCGTTTTTGTTCGTGTGCGAATTTTGCAAAGTAAATTCTGTGCATTGTTATTTTTATATTATAGGAAACTTGAAGAACTTTTCTATAATATAAAAAAGAAGAGTTTCCTCTTCTTTTAATTATAATATATTTCTAATTGTTGTTTAAATAATTTATCAGTTTTGGTTGTGAATAAGTTTAAATTATTATTTTTTGATACTATTTTTCTTACTTCCCATAATCCAATACCAGAATGATTTTCTTTTTCTGTAAATCCTTTATTAAATATTGTTTCTGTATCAATATTTTTGTTTAAATAACTGTTTTCGATGAATATTATATTTCTATTGTTTTTGTCATCTCTTCTGAATGAAATATTTATTGTTTTTTCTTTACTTGTTTCAGCAGCTTCTATTGCATTATCTAGTAATATTCCTAGAATTCTTGCAAATTCATAAATCTTCATGTGTAAATCATTTAGGTCTAATAAGAAATATATTTTTACATCTATTCCTTTTTTAGTTGCTTCATGATATTTAGTAGTTAATAGGTTATATATACCTGGATTGTTTATGCTGTCTGGATTTAATATGTATAAGTTATTTACTTTTTCACAGTCGTGTTCTAGTTGAACATAGTATTTTTTAAGTCCTTCCATATCGTTTGTATTAATATATCCACCAATTGTTGTGACAATATTATCAAAGTCATGTTTAAAACCTCTTACATTATCATGTAATATATGTAGAGTTTTATTATATGCTTCTGCACTTTCTAATTGTTCTGTTGTAGTTTTTAGTTTAACTATTTTTGATATGCTGTATAGGCTAATTATGAAGTATAGTAATAACATTGCAAAGTTGGCAAATGTATATGCTAAAGGTAAAATATCTATATATTTCATAGTTATAATTATTTCTATTATTATATAAATTAGACCAAAACATAGGTTAGCTATTATTAATGATTTTGTTTTTTTATCAACTTCATCTACTAGGTTTAATGATAAGTGTTTATTTCTTATTATATATGTTATTATGAAAACTAATAAATACATTAAAAGTGTAAATGGTATTTTATAAATTACAACATTTATTGCTTGTTCATATGATATATTTAATAAGGTAATATATGGATTTAAAAATAGATATTGTATTATTGAAAATATAAAACTTGGTAATAAACCGGCTATTACTGTTTTTATAGCATTTGTTTTAAATATTGTATAAATTATTATAAATGATGAAATATAATTAAATACAATATTGAATGGATTTGGAATACAGAACATGCTTATAATTGATACTGTAATGCTTGTTGCTATGTAAGATATTTTTTGTTTTTTACTAGCTGTAAAATTAAAAATACTTGTAAGTAAATATAGTGTTAATGGGATTTCAATAAATACAAGAATAATCGATAAAATTTTGATTAATCCAGGATTAGGTGTACTTATAGATATCCAAATATTATTTAAAAAATTTGTCATTTTTAAAAACCTCCATTATTTCATTTTTATATTTAGGGCCAATATCACAAAAATCATTTCCTTTAAGATAAAGCCTATTTTCTACAGGGTCAACATTAGTAACATTTTTAGAATTTACAATAAAAGATTTATGACATCTGATAAAATGACTAGGCAGTATTCCCTGAAGTTTATTAAAAGAACTATATATTTCATAATCTTTGCTTAATGTATGGAATATTACTTTCATACCGTCTCTTTTAATATAGTTGATTTCATTTTCATCAATAACAGTATTTTTATTATCAATTTTGATATATTTTTTTGGTAGCCCATTTATGTCATCAAATAATCTAATTATAGTTTCTTCCAAACGTTCTGGAGTTATAGGTTTAGCAATATAATCAAATGTTTTAAATTTGTATGCCATCATAGCATATTCTAAGTGACCTGTTGTAAATATTAGGTATGCATCTTTATTTTTCTTTCTTACTGTTTCTGCAATTTGTAAACCGTTTTTTCCGTTTTTTAGGTTGATATCTAAAATTAATACATCAGTTTTGTTATTGTCTACATAGTCCAGAATTTCATCAAAGTCGTCTGATTTAAAAGCAATGTGACCATCATAATTATATTTTATGAAGATATTTTCTAATATTTTAGGTAGCTTTTCTAAAATATTGATATTATCATCACAAATAACAAAATTTAGCATATAGTATCTCCTTTCATTACTAAGTGGAAAAAGGTATTGCCAAAATAAGACAAATTACCTAAATTTTTCCAATAATAATTACAATATAATCTAAAATTTTCATATTGTCAAGAGATATTTGGTAACTTTATCCAAAAGGTTAAAAACTACGGAGGGTTGACTTGTGGCATTTTTTAAAAAATTATTCACAAAAATAAAATGGAATAAATTGGAAAAAACAATATATTTTGCTATATCAAATAAAAATTAATTCGTACATAATGTATATTAAATAAGTAAATGTTTGCTTTTTATTAAATTAATGTTATAATACATTTGATATTAATCTTTTTATAATAATAGGTAATAATTGGAGGAATTTTATATGGAGAAAGAAATTGTTTTTGTAACACATAATATAGGAAAAATAAAATCAGCTGAAAAATATTTTAAAAATTTAAAATTTGCTACATTTAACTATGAATTAGAGGAACCAAGGAGTGATGATATAAAAGAGATAGCTACTGCAAAAGTAAAGCAAGCTTATGGAATAGTAAAAAGACCATGTATTGCATTAGATACTGACTTTAGAATTGCTGAATTAAATGGATTTCCAAGAGCATTTGTAAACTTTTCGTTAGATACAATAGGAATACAAGGAATTTTAAAATTAATGGAAAATAAAGATAATAGAATGTGTGAATTTAATGAATGTTTAGCATATCATGACGGGAAAAAGATACATTATTTTTATGGAAAACATCCTGGAAATTTGTCAACTGAAATTAAAGGATTGAATAGGAAAGAAAAGTGGTCTGATTTATGGTATATTTTTGAACCCAAGGGATTTAATAAAACTTTAGCAGAAATGGATAAATATGAAAGGGAGAATAGAAGAATAGATGGATCTTATTCTGCTATGGAAAAATTTGCAGATTGGTATCAACAAAACATTGAAATTTAAAATGTATTTATTATAGGAGGAAAATAATTGAATATTTTAAAACCACAAAAACTTAATTTTTATGAATTGAAAAATAAATATTTAATTGATATTAACGATGGTGAAGAGATTGATTATTGTAATTTTCGAAACGAGAAATGTAATAACATTATTTTATATGATATTGAATTTGAACATTGTAATTTTAACAATATTTGTATGCAAAAAGGAAAATTAGAAAAATTAACATTTATAGATGTGATTTTTGAACAGTGCGATTTTTCTAACACTGAATTTGAATGTAGTTCTTTTATTAGGTGTCAATTTAATAATTGTAAAATATCTGGATGTAATTTTATAGAAAATAGATTATATAATGTAGTATTTATAGAAACAAATGCAAGTTATATAAGTTTCTCAATGGATAGTGTTGAGAATATTTTATTTAAAGATACTATTTTAAAAAATGGTTATTTTCAAGAAAATAAAATGAAAAATGTTTATTTTGATAGTGTAGATTTAACACAAACAAGATTTTTTAAAACAAGTTTAAGAGGAATTGATTTATCAACTAGTAAAATAGAAGGTATTGCAATTTCAATAGGAGATATAGAAGGTGCAATAATAGATCAAATTCAAGCAATGGATCTAATACATTTGATAGGAGTTAATTTAAAATGAGTTTTCTAAATTCTAGAGTATGTATTAGAAGAACGACTTAATAGATATGATGGAGTGTTTGATATGAAAGTAAAACAACAAAAACAGATAAATGAATTTTTAAGTGAAGAATAGCGTTGTATAAAGCTATTTTAAAAGAGGGAATATTAGATGAGATGGTATATAAGAAAATGCAAAAGTAGAAAATCATTGTGAGAAACTGTGTCAGCTTTTCTGCGATGTTGATAATGTGACATATGGAGGATTAAAGAAAATAGGATTTTCACGAACAAAAACTTTGGGTTATGGCGAAGATTGTTGTGATTTTCATTTTTATAAAAAATAATAAAAGTTGGTGATTTTATGGAAAAAACAAATGTTATGAGAATATTGGATCAAAAGAAAATAAAATACAATGAATATTTTTATGGTGATACAAATGCAATAAGTGGTGTTGAAGTTGCAAGAGCTTTAAATGAAGATGTAAACAAAGTGTTTAAAACACTGGTAACTGTTGCAAAATCTAAAAAGAATTATATATTTATGATACCAGTTGAAAAAGAATTGGACTTGAAGAAATGTGCTCAAAGTGTTAATGAAAAAAGTATAGAAATGATTCCTCAAAAAGATTTACTACCATTAACAGGTTATATTCATGGTGGATGTTCTCCAATTGGATTAAAGAAACCATTTAAAGTAGTCATAGATAATTCAGCTAAAAATTTTAATGAAATAATATTTAGTGGTGGAAAAATAGGATATCAGGTTGAGGTAGAATTAAAGGATTTAGAAAAGGTTATAAATTGTAGATTTGATGATATAGTAAAAGAATGATAAATTTCAAAAGCGATGTAGAGATTTTATTTGTTAATGAAAAATTACCACAAATTTATGAATTATTAAACAAATATAAAGAAAAACGTAAAATTATTATTTTTAAATCTAGAGAAGAAGCGGATAATTATATAATTCAATTAAAATCAAAAAGTAAAAGAATTATATAGAGGATTATAAAATTAAAACAAATATCTAATAAGATTACTTTTACATGGTAAATATTTTATTAAAATAGTATATGGTAAAAACGTATATAACGAGATTTTAGATAAATGAAGGAGAGATATATATGATATATAAAATGAAATTAAATGAAAGCCCATTTGAAAGAATAAAAAATGGAATAAAAACAATAGAATTTAGATTGTATGATAAAAAAAGGCAGCAAATAAAAATTGGAGATCAAATAGAATTTTTTAAATTACCAGATTTACAGGAAGTATTGTTAGTGGATGTGATTGACTTATATAAAGAAGATAAATTTGAAAACTTATTTAGAAAGTTATATTCTGATGAAGAAGAAATAATGAGGAAAACAAAATCTATGTATCAATACTATTCTCCAGAAAAAGAAAAAGAATATGGAGTTTTAGGTATTAAAATAAGAATTAATGTAGATAACTTAAAGAACGATATTGAAAAGTTTATTCCATATAATGAACAAGAAGAAGTTGATAAAAAAATAATGTTGGATTATATTAAAGACTTTGATGATGTATTAACTAGACAAAATGAATATGGACATTTTACTAGTTCTGCGTTTGTACTTAATAAAGAAAAAACAAAAATTTTAATGGTATACCATAAAATATATAATTCGTGGGCATGGGTAGGAGGACAGAGTGACGGAGATAGTGACCTTTTATATGTTGCTATGAAAGAAGCAAAAGAAGAAACTGGAATAAAAAATGTTACACCGATTTTTAAGAATATTTATTCACTAGAATTAATTAACGTAAATGGTCATGAGAAAAGAGGAAAGTATGTTGGATCACATGTTCATCTTAATGTTACATATTTATTAGAGGCTAATGAAAATGAAGAAATACATATAAAAGACGATGAAAATAGTGGCGTAAAGTGGATACCAATTGATAAAATATTGGAAGTATCATCTGAACCTTGGATACGAGATAGAGTTTATGCTAAAATAATAGATAAAATTAAAAAAGATGGAATTATTAATAATAGATGAATATAAATTTATCAAATAATATGTTATTGTTTTAAATGAAAAGGGATTGATATTATTGTGTGATATAAAAAAATATTATGAAAATACAGAAAATGCTTTACCAAACCAAATGGTTAAAAAAATTGTGAATATGAATAATGTTCCTAAATATGCTATTGATCTAGGTTGTGGTGCGGGTAGGGATACAATCTTGGAATAAAATAGCCAATAGCATTTT
>CAJKVD010000018.1 GCA_905203195.1 uncultured Clostridium sp.
GTTACAACATATCGAAAAAAAATATGGAGCAAATTTATAAAGGGAATAAAAGAATTTGAAATGATTCAAGATGGAGATAAAATTGCAGTTTGCATTTCTGGTGGAAAAGATTCAATGCTATTAGCAAAATGTATGCAAGAATTAAAAAAACACAGAAAAATGAACTTTGAATTAGTTTTCCTTGTAATGGATCCAGGATACAATCCAATAAATAGACAAAAGATAATAAGTAATGCAAAATTATTAAATATTCCAATAACAATGTTCGAAAGCAATATATTTGAAGTAGTAGAAAAAATTGATGACCATCCATGTTATGTATGTGCAAGAATGAGAAGAGGCTTTTTATATAGAAAAGCACAAGAATTAGGTTGCAACAAGATTGCATTAGGACATCATTTTGATGATGTTGTAGAAACAATCTTAATGGGAATGCTATATGGAGCTCAAATGCAAACAATGATGCCAAAATTACACAGTACATACCACAAAGGAATGCAATTAATTCGACCACTATATTATGTAAAGGAAGAAGACATAATAAAGTGGAGAAAAAGAAATGATTTACATTTTATTCAATGTGCATGTAGATTTACAGAACATTGTGCAATGTGCGACAATGGAGATGGAGGCTCAAAAAGAGAAGAAATGAAAAAATTGCTTAAACAACTAAGAAGTGTATATGATAAAGTAGATATGAATATCTATAATAGTACAAAAAACGTAAATTTAAATACTTTAATATCTTATGTAAAAGATGGAGAAGTACATCACTTTATGGATGATTATGATAAAAAAATATAGAGGAGTTGAGAATATGTTAGAGCTAGAAGAAAATGCTAAAATATTACAAGACTTAAACAAAAAATTACATGAATTGGGTGAATCTCTTTGACATATCAAAATTAGAAGCGGAACTAAAAGAATTAGAAAAACAAACAGTAGAAGTGAATTTTTGGTCAGATTCGAAAAAATCCAGTGTAGTTTTAGGAAAAATAAAAAAAATAAAATCAAAAGTGGAAACATATAAAAAAATAGAAAAAGAATTAAATAATTTGATAGAATTATCTGATTTATTGCAATTAGAAATTGATGAAGAAATGGCAAAAGAAGTTATAAAAAACACTAAAAACATTTCAAAAGAAATAGAAAAATTAGAAATACAAACTTTATTTTCAGGAAAATATGACAGCAATAACGCTATTGTTACAATTCATCCAGGAGCAGGAGGAACAGAGTCACAAGACTGGGCAGAAATGCTATATAGAATGTATACAAGATGGGCAACTCAAAATAATTTTGAAGTTAAAGAATTAGATTATTTAGAAGGCGAAGAAGCGGGAATAAAAAGTGTAACATTTGAAATAATAGGAGAAAATGCTTATGGATATATGAGATGTGAAAAAGGAGTTCATAGGCTTGTTAGAATATCACCATTTGACAGTGGAGGAAGAAGGCACACATCATTTGCTTCAATAGAAGTATTACCAGAAATAACAGATGACATACAAATAGACATCAACCCAGACGACTTAAGAATAGACACATATAGAGCATCAGGAGCAGGAGGACAACATATAAACAAAACATCATCAGCAGTACGAATAACACATATACCAACAAACACAGTTGTAGCATGTCAATCAGAGCGCTCTCAAATACAAAATAGAGAAACAGCAATGAGAATGTTAAAATCAAAATTATTAGACTTAAAAGAAAAAGAACAAAAAGAAAAAATAGAAGATTTAAAAGGAGAGCAAAAAGATATTGCTTGGGGAAGTCAAATACGTTCATACATATTTTGTCCATATACAATGGTAAAAGACCATAGAACAAATTATGAAGTTGGAAATGTACAAGCAGTAATGGATGGAGACTTAAACGAATTTATGAAGGCATTTTTGGGAAGTGGGGATAAATTTTATGAAAAAAACAAGAAAAAATGAAAAAGGGATAACTTTAGTAGCACTAACAGTAACAATAATAGTACTATTAATAATAGGAGGAGTAACTGTAGTAGGATTAAAAGGAGATAATGGGATTTTAAATACAGCTGGATATACAAAATTATTATCAGAATTATCAGAATATAAAGAAGAAGTAGAATTATTTAAAGAAAATAAAGAAGCGGAAAATAAAAAATTTAATGGAGAAAGCTTAACAGCGGGAAAGGATACAATAAATTACAATACAAAAAAAGAAGATGAAACAGGAAATATAAAAACAGTAGTAACAGATATATCAGATAAATATTTTTCAAATTTAGAGATAATAAAAGGAGAATTATTGCTAAAAACAAAAGATAAACAATTAATAAAAGCAGCAAAGCAAGTTGGTATTCAAATAAATCCATATGACATAACAGATGAAGGAGAATTATTATCATCAAATGGAAACCTGTTGCTATTAGATAACGAAGGAACATTAACATTACCAGATTCAGTAAAAAAAATAGGTTCTGGTGCATTTTCTGGAGTAGAGGGATTACGAAAAATAATAATACCATCAAGTGTAATAGAAATAGAAGACACAGCATTTTCAAACAATAAAACATTAGAAACGGTAGTAATACAAGGAAACCTAACTTCGATAGGAAATCTTGCATTTGATGGAGCAAACAAATTGTCACAAATTAATCTACCAGATACAATAACATATATAGGGACAAGAGCTTTTAGAGGAACGAACTTAACAGAAGTTTCAATTCCAAAAAGTTTAAAATACTTAAAATTGGGAGTTTTTGATCATACAAAATTAACAGAAGTAGAACTTAAAGAGGGAATAATTGAAATTGGAGAAGAAGTATTTTATGGTGTTCCACTACAAAAAATCAATTTTCCATCAACATTAATTAAAATTAATGGAACATCATTTGCAAATTGTGATAAATTAAGTCAAATTGATTTAAGCAAAAACACTAATTTTGTGTATGAATCAGGTATACTTATGAATAGTGAAAGAACAGAAATAAAATTTATATCAGACCCAATAGCAAAAGCATCAAGTACATTTAAAATTCCAGAAGGAATAATAGAATTTACTACAAGCATATCTAATTATACCAATATAATAAAAATAATAATACCATCAACATTACAAAATGTACAAGCAATAAATTTACCATCATCAATTAAAGAAATAGAAGTGGTTTCAGGAAACAACTATCTTGCTTGTGAAAATAATTTATTATATACAAAATCAGATAATAAATTATTATGCTGTTGTTCAAAAGAAAGTAACATAGTAATTACAAATAACATCGAAAACATAATGAGTTACGCATTTAATATGTGCCAAAATGCCATAAGTATTACATTACCAGACACAGTAAAATATATACAGGATGGTGGATTTGAATGGCTTGCAAATTTAAAAACTATTAATATTGGCAAAAATGTTTGTGATATAAATCCACTATTTATAAGAATGTATTTTGGGAAGACAATAAATATAAGTAATGATAATCCGTATTATGTTATAGAAAATAATATATTGTACAAAAAAGAAAATGGAAAGGTTGTAAGTTTAATAAGAGCTATAGGAACAATTAGCGGAACAGCAGAAATAAGAAATGATATAACTAAAATTGGAGATTATGCATTTTATGCTCAAAAAGGACTTAATCAAATAGTAATACCAACAAGTGTAAAGGAGTTAGGAATATCATTTAGTTATTGTCCTAATTTGAAAAAAATAGAAATACCTAAAAGTGTAACAAAAATCAATAACTACTGTTTTGGTGATGCAACTAATAATTTAGAGGAAATTATAATACACAACAAAGAAAATTCAATACCAGATGCACCGTGGGGAGCTGCAAAAGGAATGAAAGTTGTAAAATGGGAAACTTAATAAATAAGTTTTACATAATTGACTTTCTCTATAAAATTTGATAAAATATAAAAAAACGTAAAGGAGGATTTTGCCTGTGGTACAAGCAAAAAAAATATTAGTTCGGTATATACCAGCTGATACAATAAAAACTCAAGGAGATTACCAAAGTATCCAATCATACAAAAGAAGAGGATACGACATAATCAGAAACAAAAATGGCAACTGGATCTTATGCAGAAGTTGCAAAGTATTTGTCACACTAGACTGCGATGGCAAAGGAGTATATGTCTTTAATATGAAAAGAGACATTGTTGAATTCTATCAACGGGATAGAATTTCAGAAAAACTCGTAAATCAATTTAAGAAAGATTTTAACGAGGGAAAAATAAAAATTTATGCAAATGGAAATTATGGAGCGGTAATCTTAAGAGAACAAATCTGAAAAAATTTAAGATTTTTTTAACAACAAAAAGAGGGGCGAAAGTCCCTCTTTTTACGTATAATATAAAAGTAGAATTGAAAATTCAATTTTACTTTAAAACAAAATAAGTTCTAAAGGGAATGAATAAAATGGATACAATAGTATTAAAATTTGGAGGAAGTTCAGTAGCGGATAACAAAAAGCTAAAATTAGTTGCAGAAAAAATAATAGGACTATATAATAAAGAAAATAACATAGTAGTCATTGTTTCAGCTCAAGGAAAAACCACAGATAAATTAATAGAAGAAGCAAAAACAATATCTGAACATCCTAAAAATAGAGAATTGGATGTTTTACTAAGTACAGGAGAACAAATAACAACAGCAAAACTTAGCATGATTTTAAATGAAATGGGGTATAAAGCAATATCATTAACAGGATGGCAAGCAGGAATTTACACAAGTAACACAAATCAAAATGCATTAATAGAAAATATAGATACAACAAGAATAAAACAAGAATTAAAAGAACATAAAATAGTAGTAATTGCAGGATTCCAAGGATATAATAAAAAAATGGATATAACTACATTTGGAAGAGGTGGATCAGATACAACAGCAGTCGCTATAGCATCAGTTTTAAAAGCAAAGAGCTGTTACATTTTTTCTGATGTAGATGGTGTATATTCAACAGATCCAAATAAAGTATTTAAAGCAAAAAAAATACCAGCACTATCATATAAAGAAATGCTAGAAATTTCAAGTGAAGGAGCAAAAGTATTACATGGTAGATGTGTAGAAATAGCAGAAAAACACAAGATACCAATTATAACAAAGTGTACATTTAATAAAAATGCAGGAACAGTCATATCAGATATTATAGAAGAAAACACAATAAAAAGTATAGTAAAAAAAGAAATTTCAAGAATATCTATTATAGGAACAGGAATTGTTAGAAATACAGAAATTATGAGAAAATTACTTGATATTATAGATGTCAACAAACTTGAAATGCTAGAATTAAATATAACAGAAAGTAAAATTTCAATAGATTTTAAAAATGAAATTTCAGATAATATACTAAAGCAAATACATGATGAAATTTTTGTATAAAGCAAAAGCACTATAAATTTAATTTATAGTGCTTTAATTATAAAAAATACAGCAAAAAACTTGAAAAAATCCAAATAATCATGTATGATATGGAAAGAAAGATAGAAGAAATGAGGTTAAATATGAAATCCAATTTTTTTAAATATTTATTTGCGATATTCGTTATTTGCATAATGTTTTTTGCGGTATATAAAATAAAAACTGAGGAAGAAAAACAAGAGCAAGACCAAACAACAGTAGGAACAGAAGAAAAAAAGATAACAGAAATAACATTAGGAGTTGCATCATTAGATAGTACAAACCCAATATTAAGTAAAAACAAAAATATACAAGACATTTCAAGATTAATATATGAACCATTAATACAAATAACATCAGATTATAAGGCAGAAGGATGTTTAGCAAAAGAGTGGGCTAAACAAAATGCAACAACATATATTATAAAATTAAAAGAAAATGTTAGATGGTCAAATGGAGAAAAATTTACAGCAGATGATGTAAAGTTTACAATAGAAAAAATAAAAAGCATAAATTCAATATATACTTCACAAGTAAAAAATATTGCAAGTATTGATATTACAGACGATTACACATTAAAAATAAATTTAGATAAAGAAATTCCATTTTTTGAATATCAATTAACATTTCCAATCATGTCAAGTCAATTTTTTCAAGACAAAGAATTCAATGCAGGGATAGTTCCTGTAGGAACAGGAATGTACAAGTATTCTGATGTGCAATCAACAAATCTAACATTAGAAAAAAATACTAATTGGTGGGACAATAAGACAAATCTAACAATAACAAAAATAACAATAAATCTATACTCATCACTAGCAGAATTATATAATAGTTTTAAAATGGGAAATATTGATGTTATTGATACAGATAATAGTAATCTTCAAGAATATATAGGAACAATAGGATATGCTAAAAAAGAAATGAAAGGAAGAGAACATGTTTTTTTAGCATTAAATAATTCGAGCAACTTTCTTTCAAGAAAAGAAGTAAGAAAAGCAATTTCATATTCAATAGATAAAACTAATATAGTATCTAGTATATTTAATAATCAGTACTTTACATCAAGTTTTCCTTTAGATTATGGAACATGGATCTACCAAGAACAAGATGCAAGTGCAGGATATAACTTAGATCAAGCACAAAAAATATTAACTGAAAACGGATGGACATTTAAAAACAAAAATTGGCAAAAAATAGAAAACTATAAAACACAAAAATTACAATTAAATTTAGTGGTAAAAGCAAGTGATTCAAATAGAATATTAGTAGCACAAAATATCGCAACTCAATTAGAAAATCAAGGAATACACATAAATATTGTTCAATTATCAGATGAACAATATTACAATTGCCTAAATACAAAAAATTATGACATGATATTATGCAGCATAAATTTATCGCTAACACCAGATATGACAACATTTTTTGGAGACAACAATATTGCTAATTACCAAAATGATGAAGTAAAATCAATTATGGAAGAAGTAAAAAACACAACAGATAAAAACACATTAAAAGAAAAATATAAAAAAATAGCCGAAATATATAAAGAAGATTCACCATATATAAGTCTATACAACAATAAATTTACAGTTGCATATAGTACAGGATTAAAAGGTGATGTAACGCCAAATTGGTATAACGTATTTTACAATATAGCAAATTGGTATAAATAAAATTTTAAAAAAGTATTGACAAAACAAAAATTTGGTATATAATACAAATATCAAACAAAAGTTTTATAAAAATAAGGAGGAAAAATAATGGCAGAAAACATAGACAAGAAAAAAGCATTAGAAACAGCACTAAGTCAAATTGAAAAACAATTTGGAAAAGGTTCTGTTATGAAATTAGGAGATTACAAAGCAATGGAAATAGAAGCAATTCCAACAGGAGCATTAAGCTTAGATATGGCTTTAGGAATTGGGGGACTTCCACGTGGAAGAATAATAGAAATATTTGGACCAGAATCATCTGGTAAAACAACATTAGCATTACATGTAGTAGCAGAGGCACAAAAAGAAGGAGGAGAAGCAGCTTTTATAGACGCAGAACATGCATTAGATCCAGTATATGCTAAAAAATTAGGAGTAGATATAGATAACTTAATAGTATCACAACCAGATACAGGTGAGCAAGCATTAGAAATAACAGAAAGCTTAGTAAGAAGTGGAGCATTAGATGTAATAGTTGTAGACTCAGTTGAAGCATTAGTTCCAAAAGCAGAAATAGATGGAGATATGGGAGATTCTCATATGGGATTACAAGCAAGACTAATGTCACAAGCATTACGTAAACTAGCGGGTGCGATAAATAAATCAAAAACTGTCTTAATATTTATAAATCAATTAAGGGAAAAAATAGGAGTAATGTTTGGAAATCCAGAAACAACAACAGGTGGTAGAGCATTAAAATTTTATGCATCAGTTAGACTAGATATAAGAAAAGCAGAAAATATAAAACAAGATGGAGAAATAAAAGGAAGTAGAACAAGAGTAAAAGTAGTAAAAAACAAAGTAGCACCACCATTTAGAGAGGCAGAATTCGACATAGTATATGGAGAAGGTATTTCAAGAGCAGGAAACATATTAGACATGGCTGTAAATATGGATATAATAGAAAAAAGTGGATCATGGTTTAGTTATAATGGAGATAGAATTGGACAAGGTAGAGAAAATGTAAAAAGATACTTGAAAGAAAATCCAGAAATACTAGATGAAGTAGAAAGCAAAGTAAGATCAAATGCAGCAAAAGCTTTTGAAGATAGTTTAGGAGAAGAAATACCAGAAATAGATATGGACGATGACGGAGAAGAATAATATAAGGAGTAATAATGTACAATATAGAAGAATTTGATCAACAAAAAACAAAAATACTAAGATATATTTTATTCAAAAAAAGAACAGAGCAAGAAGTAAGAAATAAATTTTCTAAAACAATACCTGAAGAGTTATTAAATGACATCATAGATTACCTAAAAGAAGCAAAATACATAGATGATGTTGAGTATGTAGAAAAAACAGTAAATAATTATAAAGCACTAAAAAACTTATCTATTAGAGAACTAAGATATAAATTAATGGCAAAAGGTATAGACAAAGACAATATCGATAATTATATGTATGATAATAAAGAAGAACTAGAGGAATATGAAAAAAAATCTGCGCAAAACATATTATATAAAAAACAAGGTTCTTCAGAACCAGATGAAATAATACAATATCTTGTAAAAAAAGGTTATAAAACAGAAAATATAAGAAAAGCAATATCAGAAATGGAAGAAGGATAATTATGCCAACAATCTTAACACTAGAATCAAAAAAATATTCTATAAAAATCGAAAATTTCGAAGGACCATTAGATTTACTAATATATTTAATAGAGAAAAATAAAATGGACATATATGATATAAACTTAGCAGAAATAACAGATCAATATATAGAATATTTAAATAAAATGGAAGAAATGAATGTGGAAATAGCAAGTGAATTTTTAGTAATGGCATCAACACT
>CAJKVD010000019.1 GCA_905203195.1 uncultured Clostridium sp.
TCTTCCTTTATATTTTGCTCTTAAAGTGTCCAGATATAAGAACAAACCAAATCCCTTAATTAGGATGTATATGACCAGTTATAAAACAAAGATAGATGACAAAGTTTGTTAATAAAAAATGAAAGGGAGCTTATGTCTACTACTATTTTAAGGCACTGCTAACCACAGGCCTTTTTATTCATATATCAAAAAATAGTAAAAATTAAAGACTAAGCTAGAAATAGTATATGAAAAGATTAGGAAATTTATATAAAGATATATATGATTTAGATAATATAGAAAAAGCATATAAAGAAGTATGTAAAAACACTAGAAATGAAAGAAAAGTATTCAATATGAAACAATATAAGGCAATATATATATCAAGAATTTATAATACACTTGTAAATAGAGAATATAAAGTAGGACCATATAATAAATTTATAATATATGAACCCAAAGAGAGACAAATAGTGAGTCAAGGAATACAAGACAAAGTCATAAACCATCTAGTAGCAAGATATATTTTATATCCAGCAATTCTACCATGCCTTATAGAAACAAATGTAGCAAGTAGAAAATATAAAGGAACAAAAGCAGGCATACAATACCAACAGGAATTCATAAGAAAATGCAATGTAAAATATAAATCATATTATATATTAAAATGTGATGTCTCTAAATTTTTCGCCAGCATAAATCATGAAATATTAAAACAAAAACTAACAAAAAGGATTAAAGATAAAGAAGCATTAAAAATAGTATTCGATTTAATAGATAGCAATGATCAAGGCTTATACATAGGCTCAATGGCAAATCAAGTTTTAGCTATTTTTTATTTAAACGATTTAGATAAATTCATAAAAGAAAAATTAAAAATTAAATATTATGTGCGATACCAAGATGATATGCTTTTATATCATGAGTCTAAGCAGTATTTACAATATTGTTTTAAAGAAATAGAAAAATTTTTAGAAAAAGAAAAGTTAAAATTAAATTTAAAAAGTAGAATATATAAAAATACTAATAATTATACTTTTTTAGGTAGAAATCCTAAAGGAAAATATGTACGATACAGAAATGTAAAAAGAAAAATTAAAGCAAAAAAATATTTATACAATACAAAGCGAATTAACCTATATAGCATGTGTAGTACATATAATAGTTACCAAGCACTGTTATGTACACATTTAAATAAAAAATAAGCATAAAATAAAAGTAGAAGAAGGAGGGAACAATGACTAAAGCAAAAAAGAAACAAACAAACAAACAAGGATTTTTACAAGGAGTAATAACCCTAATGTTTTCACAAGTACTAATAAAACTATTAGGAATGGTATATACCCTATACTTAACAAACAGACAGGGATTTGGAGACAAAGGAAATGGAATAGTATCAAGCAGTTATCAAATCTATGCAATGCTATTAACAATTTCATCAATAGGAGTACCAAATGCAATATCAAAACTAGTATCAGAAAAAGTAGCAATAGGAGACAATAGGGGAGCATATAGAATATTCAAAGTAGCATTTGCAACATTTGCAGTAATAGGACTAGTAGGAAGTTTAATGCTATTTTTAGGAGCCCATGTAATAGCATATAATTGGCTACAAATACCAGAAGCAGAAATGACACTAGTAGCACTATCACCAGCAATTTTTTTTGTAGCAATAGCATCTGTCATGAGAGGATATTTTAATGGAAGACAAGAGTTAAAAGCAACAGCAAGATCACAAACACTAGAACAAGTATTTAAAACAGTACTAACAATAATAATAGTAGAAATAGTAGCAATACTTTCAAAAGTATCAACAGAATGGATGGCAGCAGGAGCAACACTTGCAACGACACTTGCAACATTTGCAGGATTTGGATATCTATATATGTATTACCAAACAGAAAAAAGAGAAATAGCAAAAGAAATAAGGGAAACAACAAATTATAAATACGAAAGAGTAAAAAGCATAATAAAAAAAGTATTATTAGTTTCAACACCAATAGCACTAACTGCAATAATGTCATCATTAAATAAAAATATAGACTCATTTACAGTAGTACGAAGTTTAAAACAATTCATGTCAGAAGACGAAGCATTAGCTCAATACGGAATCTTAGGTGGAAAGGTTGATATGCTAACAAGTTTACCACTTTCAATAAATGTAGCATTTTCAACAGCACTAGTACCAGCAATATCAGCAGCAAAAGCAAGAAAAGACAAAAAAACAATAACAGAAAAAACATCATTTTCTTTGTTAATATCAATGCTAATAGGACTACCATGCACAGTAGGAATGTTCATATTTGCAGGACCAATATTAAGTTTACTGTTCCCAAATGCAAGTGCAGGAGAAGCAATATTACAAATAAGCGCACTAACAATAATATTTACAATATTAGACCAAACAATAAATGGGGCATTACAAGGATATGGAAAATTAATGATACCAACAATAGCATTTGGATGCCGGAGTACTTGCAAAACTGGTGTTAAATTTAATACTAGTACCAAATCCAGCATTTGGAGCATGTGGAGCAGCATGGGCATCAGTAGCATGCCATGTAATAGCATTTACAATAGCAAGTACAGCACTAAGAAAAAATATAAAATTAAATTTATCAATGTCCAAAATTTTAATAAAACCAGTAATAGCAGTAGTAATTATGGGAATATGCTCATATTTTACATATTCTGTATTAACAGGTATAATTGCCAAAAAATTGGCTACACTAATAGCAATAATAGTAGCAATGATAATTTATGCATTGGCAATAGTAGCATTAAGAGTATTTTCAAAAGAAGAAATATTACAATTACCTAGTGGTAATAAAATATACAAACTTTTAGAAAAAATGAAAATTTACTAAAAAACAAATAAAAAATACCTAAAAAGCATTAAAACCCTAAAAAATAAACAAAATTTAAAAAAATAACAAAAAAAAAGAAGGATTTAATCGAAAAATGGCGAATAATTTTAAGTAGTAGTACAGTTATTGCTTAGTTCAGGCGATAAACGTACATAAACATTTAATCTTATAGGAGGTAATTTAAATGAACAAAGCTGAATTAATCGCAGCAATAGCTGCAAAAACAGGAGACACAAAAAAAGTAGCAGAATCATCAGTTAATGCATTTGTAGATGTAATAACAGAAACACTTCAAAAAGGAGACAAAGTTCAACTAGTTGGATTTGGATCATTCGAAGTAAGAAAAAGAGCTGCTAGAAAAGGTAGAAACCCTCAAACTAAAGAAGAAATCAAAATACCTGCATCAAAAGCTCCAGTATTCAAAGCTGGTAAAGCATTAAAAGATTTAGTAAACAAAAAATAAGAAAATAAATAACATATAAATATATGAAAAGGACTTCTTTTTAGAAGCCCTTCTTTTAATTATTTAGTAACAGCAATATGCACATCATGCAATTGATCACGCCTAACAAATCCAGGAGCACCCATCATCAAATCCTCAGCTTTACTATTAAGAGGAAAAGCAATAACTTCTCTAATAGTATCAGAATCAGACAAAAGCATAAGCATTCTATCAACACCAGGAGCAATTCCAGCATGTGGTGGTGCACCAAACTGAAAAGCAGTATACAAAGCACCAAATTTAGTTTTAACCTCATCTTCAGTGTAGCCAGCCATGGTAAAGGCCTTAACCATAATATTAATATCATGATTACGAACAGCACCAGAAGATAACTCAATACCATTACAAACAATATCATATTGATAAGCTAAAATATCCAAAGGATTTTGATTTTCCAAAGCATCTAAACCACCTTGAGGCATAGAAAATGGATTATGGCTAAAAGCAATATTATCATGTTCATCCAATTCAAACATAGGAAAATCAATTATCCAACAGAATTGAAAAACATCATTATCAATTAAGTCTAGTCTTCTGCCCAATTCCATTCTTATTTGACCAGCGAGTTCTGAGGCTCTTTTTTCATTATCAGCTATAAAGAAAATAGTATCATCTTTATTCAAGTCAGCTATTTTGATCAAATCTTGCTTTAATTCATCAGGAATAAATTTATCAATAGGACCTTTAAAACTCATATCCTCTTGAACTTCCAAATAACCTAGGCCAGCCATACCAATAGACATTGCATAATCAAGCATTTTTTCATGGAAGCCTTTAGACATATGGCCAGAAACTTTAATAGCTCTAACAGTCCTATTAATAAAAGGTTTAAAAGTACATTTTTTAAAGAAATTAGATAAATCAATAATATATAAAGGATTTCTTAAGTCAGGCTTATCAGAACCATATTTTAACATAGCTTCTTTATATGTGATTCTTGGAAATGGATAGTTAGCAATTTTTTTATCAGAAAACTTTTTAAAGGTATTGTACATAACAGGTTCCATGACATTAAAAACATCTTCTTGATTAGCAAAGCTCATTTCCATATCTAATTGATAGAATTCACCAGGGGCTCTATCAGCACGAGCATCCTCATCCCTAAAACAAGGAGCAATCTGGAAATATTTATCAATGCCAGAAACCATTAACAATTGTTTAAATTGTTGAGGAGCTTGTGGTAAAGCATAGAATTTACCAGGATGTAACCTACTAGGAACCAAATAATCTCTTGCACCTTCTGGAGAAGAACTTGTTAATATTGGAGTTTGAACCTCTAAAAAACCTTGTTCAATCATTTGAGTTCTCAAATATTGAATAACTTTACTACGTAATATAAGATTATTTTTTAATCTATCATTTCTTAAATCTAAGTAACGATATTGCAAACGCAAATCTTCTCTAATATCTTGTTTTGTATTGATTTCAAAAGGTAAATTTTTTGTTCTTTTACCCAAAACAGTAATTTCTTCAATTCGAATTTCAACTAAACCTGTTTTTAATTTTGGATTTATAGTTTCTTCATCACGTTTTTTTACTTCTCCATAAACTGTAACAGTAGATTCTAAAGGAATATGAGAAGCAAAATCAACATCTTCAGCTTTTCCAGAAGTTACAACTTGTGTAATTCCATACATATCTCTAATATCTAAAAAAACTAAACCTCCTAAATCACGAATAGTTTGAACCCAGCCTGATATTTTAACTTTTTTACCAATATCAGAAAGGCTAATTTCATCACACTTATGTGTTCTGTACTCATTCATTTTTATACCTCCTATTTTTATTGAACGTCAAAAAAACGCCCAATGCATAAATATGCAGGGACGAAATAATCCGCGGTACCACCCAGCTTGAAAATATAAAAATATTTTCCACTTTATTAAATATACTCCAATGTGTTTCACAAATTAGGTTGACCTTAAAGGGTTTACAGCCGATGACCCTTATTCTCTAAAAGTAATTTCTAATTGCTTTGCATTGTACAAGCGCATTTTTATTTTTATTGTTTACTATTTTACATACTTTATCCGAATTTGTCAAGAAAAAATTAAAAAGTTTACTTGTAATTTTAAAAAAACCGTTATATAATATGGAAAATAAAAAAATAGGAGATGATTGCATGAAAGTAAGCAAAGAAGAGATATTGCATATAGCAAAACTAGCAGATCTAACATTAAATGACAATGAAGTAGAAACATACTTAGAACATTTGCAAGACATATTAGAATTTGCAAACACAGTAAACAATGCACCAGTAGAAGGACTAGATATAACAATAGGAGCGAACGAAGCAAAAAATGTATTCAGAAAAGACGAAGTAAAAATATTTGAAGATAGACAAGCACTATTACAAAATGCACCAGAAAAAGAACAAAATATGTTTAAAATACCAAAAGTAATAAGCTAGGGAGGAAGATGAAAATGGAAATCACAGAATTAACAGTTCACGAATTAATTGAAAAATTAAAAAATAAAGAGCTAACATCAACAGAAATAACACAAAGCTATGTAGACAAAATAAAAGAAAAAGAACCAGAAGTACAAGCATTTGTAACAACATTAGAAGACGAAGCTCTAAAACAAGCAAAAGAAATAGACGAAAAGAGAGCATCAGAACAAATAAAAAATGACTTAGCAGGAATACCAATAGGAATAAAAGACAATATGTGTACAAAAGGAATAAAAACAACATGTAGTTCACATATGTTAGAAAACTTTGTATCACCATATGATGCAACTGTTGTAGAAAAACTAAAATCAGAAAACCTAATAGACTTAGGAAAACTAAATATGGACGAATTCGCAATGGGAGGATCAACAGAATATTCATATTTCCACAAAACATATAATCCATGGAATTTAAACAAAGTACCAGGAGGATCATCAGGAGGAAGTGCAGCAGCAGTAGCAGCAAACATGGTACCATGGGCATTAGGAAGTGACACAGGAGGATCAATAAGACAACCATCAAGTTTTTGTGGAGTAGTAGGATTAAAACCAACATATGGGCTAGTATCACGTTATGGACTAGTAGCATTTGCATCATCATTAGACCAAATAGGTCCAATAACAAAAGATGTAGAAGATTCAGCAATACTATTAAATTTAATAGCAGGACATGACGAAAAAGACACAACATCAGCAGATATAGCTAAAAAAGATTATACAAAAAATCTAAAAAATGATATAAAAGGAAAGAAAATAGGAGTACCAAAAGAATTCTTTGGAGAAGGAATAAATGCAGAAGTAAAAGAAAAATTACAAGAAGCAATGGAAACATACAAAGAGCTAGGAGCAGAAGTAGAAGAATTCTCATTAGACATAGCAAAATACTCATTAGCAACATATTATATAATCGCATGTGCAGAAGCAAGCTCAAACTTAGGAAGATTTGACGGAATACGTTATGGATACAGAACACCAGAATTTTCAAACCTAAAAGAATTATACAAAAAATCAAGAAGTGAAGGATTTGGACCAGAAGTAAAAAGAAGAATAATTTTAGGAACATATGTATTATCCTCAGGATATTACGATGCATATTACAAAAAAGCACAACAAGTACGTACATTAGTAATGAATGAATTCCAAAAAGCATTTAAAAAATATGATGTAATATTAACACCAACATCACCAACAGTGGCATTTGACATAGGTTCAAAATCAAACAATCCATTAGAAATGTATTTAGCAGACATATGCACAGTATCTGTAAATATAGCATGATTGCCAGGAATTTCTATTCCATGTAGAGTTGACAAAGAAGGAATGCCAGTTGGAATGCAATTAATAGGAAACAAATTTGAAGAAGAAAAATTATTAAATATGGCATATGTTTTTGAACAAAAAACAAAATTTAGAGAAAAATATGCACCAGAATTAAAGAAATAACAGCAATTCAAAATTAAAATCCTATTAGAAAATTTAAAGACAAAAAAAGGTTAAAAAATTTCAATATTATTTATGTCTTTGAAGCAAAGCAAGAAAGGAATGAAAAAAATGAATGATTATGAAGTAGTAATAGGGCTAGAAGTTCATGCAGAATTATCAACAAAAACAAAAATATTCTGTTCATGTCCAACAAGTTTTGGAGCAGAACCAAACACACATGTATGTCCTATATGTATGGCAATGCCAGGAACATTACCAGTATTAAACGAAAAAGTAGTAGAATATGCAGTAAAAGCAGGACTAGCAACAAACTGTGAAATATCAAGAAATAGCAAAAACGACAGAAAAAACTATTTCTATCCAGACTTACCAAAATCATATCAAATATCACAATTTGACAAACCACTATGTGAACATGGATATATAGAAATAGACACAGAAGAAGGAAAAAAGAAAATAAGATTATTAAGAATCCATATAGAAGAAGATGCAGGAAAATTAAATCATGACGAATTTGCAGGAGGAAGTTTAGTAGACCTAAACAGAGCAGGAGTACCATTAATAGAAATGGTATCAGAGCCAGATTTAAGAAGTGCAGAAGAAGTAGAAAAATACTTGAAAAAACTAAAATCAATACTAGAATATATAGAAGTATCAGACTGCAAAATGCAAGAAGGCTCATTGCGTGCAGATGTCAATGTATCAGTACGTAAAAAAGGAGACACAAAATTAGGAACACGTACAGAAATGAAAAACATGAACTCATTCAGAAGCATAACAAGAGCCATAGAATATGAAGTACAAAGACAAATAGATGTAATAGAAGAAGGCGGAAAAGTAGAGCAAGAAACATTAAGATGGGACGAAGTATCAGGAAAAACATTTTCAATGAGAGACAAAGAAGATGCACAAGATTATAGATATTTTCCAGACCCAGATTTAGTAGCAATAAAATTATCAGACGAATATATAGAAAATATTAAAAAAACATTACCAGAGTTACCAGAAAGCAGAAAAGAACGTTATATAAACGAATACAACTTATCAGAAAAAGACGCAAACATAATAACATCATCAAAATACTTATCAGATCTATTTGAAAAAGCCACAGCAATATGCAATAATGCAAAAGCGGTAAACAACTGGATAATCTCAGACATATCAAGAATACTAAATGAAACAGAAATGGAGCCAATACAAATACCATTTGACCACACACAACTAGCAAAACTAGTAATGCTAATAGACAAAGGAACAATCAGTTCAAGCATTGCCAAAAAAGTATTAGTAGAATTATTTGAAAATCCAAGAGATCCAGAAGAAATAATAAAAGAAAAAGGCTGGATCCAAATATCAGATGAAGGAGCAATAAAAGAAGTAGTACTAAAAATATTAGAAGAAAATCCACAATCAATTGCAGATTACAAAGCAGGAAAAGATAGAGCTTTAGGATTTTTAGTAGGACAAGCTATGAAACAAACAAAAGGAAAAGCAAATCCTAAAATGTTAAATGAGATGTTTTTAGAAGAATTAAAAAAATAAATGCTGACTTGGGGGCGGAGAGCTGACTTGGGGACGGAGCAACTGCTGACTTGGGGACGGAGCAAAAATCATTAAAGCTTTAATGATTTTTGCTCCGTCCC
>CAJKVD010000020.1 GCA_905203195.1 uncultured Clostridium sp.
CCTAATATAGATGATTCTATTAAAATCTTGGAAGGTATAAAAAAATATTACGAAGAATATCATAAAGTTAAAATTTCAAATGATGTTATTAAACAAGCTGTTATAATGTCTGAAAAATATATTCATGATAGATTTTTACCTGATAAAGCTATTGATATTTTAGATGAGGCTTGTTCTCGCATCAATTTGGAAAATAAAGATTTATATAAATTAGAAATGCTAAAAAAAGAATTGGCTGATGTGCAGTCTGAGAAAGAAGAAGTTGTTGCAGCTGATTCAACAGAAGATTATCAAAAAGCTGCTGATTTAAAGACTCGTGAATGTCAACTAATTGAAAAAATTGATAATTTAAATAAAAAAATGAAGTTGAAAAATTTGACAGTTCAAGATATTGCTACTGTTATAGAGAGTTGGACTAAAATTCCAGTAAAAAAAATTACAGAGGCTGAGACTCAAAAGCTATTAAATTTAGAAACAAATTTGCATAAAAGAGTTATTGGTCAAAATCAAGCTGTTAGTATTGTTTCAAGAGCTATTCGTAGAAACCGTGCTGGTTTACAAAGTACTAAAAGACCACCTTCTTTTATTTTTGTTGGTCCTACTGGTGTTGGTAAAACTGAATTGGCAAAAAGCCTTGCTTTTGAAATGTTTGGAAAAGAAGATGCAATGATTAGAGTTGATATGTCTGAATATATGGAAAGTCATTCTACTTCTAAATTAATAGGTGCCCCTCCAGGATATGTTGGTTATGACGATGCTGGTCAATTAACTGAAAAAGTTAAAAGACATCCTTATTCAATTATTCTATTAGATGAAATTGAAAAAGCTCATCCTGATGTATTTAATATTTTGTTACAAGTATTGGATGATGGTAAATTAACAGACAGTCAAGGTAATACAGTAAGCTTTGCAAATACTATTATTATTATGACTTCAAATGCTGGTTCTAATTTAAATACAAATTCTATAGGGTTTGGTAAACAAACTATGGATAAGGGAAAAGTTGAAGATTCTTTAAAAAGCACTTTTCGCCCAGAATTTTTGAATAGGGTTGATGAAATTGTTGTTTTTGATTCTTTAACTGAAAAAGAATTGTTACAAATTGTAGATTTAATGTTGCAAGATACTCAGAAAGCTTTAAAAGAAAAAGATATGAATTTATCTGTATCAGAAAAAGCTAAGCATTTTATATTAGAAAAAGGTACTAATATAAAATTTGGTGCCAGACCTTTAAGAAGAGCTATACAACGTTATATTGAAGATGAAATTTCTGAAAAAATCTTAAAGGGTGATTTTTCAAATGGCCAAACAATTGATGTTGATTTTGTCGATGGTGCTTTGACTTTTAAAGCAAATGTAAAATAGAAAGGATGCAATAAATATGCGAAAAAATATACCAAATATTCTAACTATATTGAGGTTTATCCTCATACCTATTATTTTATACTTTATATTCAAGGGAAACTATTTATTAGGATTTATCTTTTTTACTATATCTGGGGTTACCGATATTTTAGATGGAGCTATTGCTAGAAAATTTAATCTTATTACTAATTTTGGAAAATTAATGGATCCATTAGCTGATAAACTCACTCAAATCTCTGTGCTAGCTTCACTTGTTTTTCAAAAAATTATACCTTTTTGGATTTTAGTTGTTGTTCTTTTAAAAGAGCTATTGATGATTATTGGTGCTTCTTTCCTTTATGGAAAAGATGTGGTTGTTTATAGTAAATGGTTTGGTAAATTGGCAACTGTACTATTTTATTTAGCAATTGTTTGTTCTTTAATGATTAAACAATTTGCTTTATCTGGTATTTGGCAAAATTTGGACTTGGCACTTTATTGTATTGCTATTATTGCAACAATTTTCTCTTTTGTTATGTATGTTAAATATTTATATAAAGATGGTTTTATTGACAAAAGTGATTTAAAAAAAGAGAAACAACCTGTTATTATTAAAAAAAATAAAAAATAGTGTTTTCTGGAACGGAGCAAAAAAGCACTGCTATTTGTAGTGTTTTTTTGCTTAGGTTTCGAAAACATTACTCATAGTCTTCTATTACTTGACTTAGATTTTCTTTTCCAAAAACTTTTATTCCATTTTTTATTTCTATTTTATCTGTATCTGTTAAATAATCTATAGAAATATCTGTTTTTTGATATTCTTTTTCTTTTCCTTCTGAATCTATTATATTTATTACTATTTTTCCATCTATATCCCTTAATATATAGTGTTCTCCACATTCCCCTTGTTCTGTTTTATTCAAAACTATTTTATTTGATTCAAATTGTTTAACTTTCCACTCTGGGTATTTAGCGCTTACTTCTTCTTCTGTTTTATTTACTAAGTCTTGTGGTATGTTTTTATATTGTTTTGATGTATGCCCACACTTTTCATATTTTATTTCATAAATCATACTACAGTTTGGAGATATCCTTATATCATCTTGACTATTTGCTTGTACATCTTTCGTTTCTATGTTTTTTAATTCATTCCATTCTTCTGTGCAATCATCTTCTATTTTTTCGGCTAATTCTGCTATTTTTACTTCTTTTTGACTTCTTTTATTTTGTTTGTTTTGATATATTTTATTGCCCGTATATATTGCACAAATTATTACAGCTAAACATATTATTATTGTAATTTTTTTCACTTTGTATCATTCCTTCCATATATTAACAATTTTTTATTCTATATTGTTAATATTTTTTATCTTTATTTTAATTATGTACTATATTGATATTTTTATTCAATTTTATGGTTATTTCTCCTAATTCATCTGTTCTATATACTCTTATATTTCTTTCCTTCATTTTTTTTAAAGTGTTTTCTGATGGATGACCAAATTTATTATTTTTTCCTACTCCTATTAGTGCATATTGCGGATTTACTGCTTTTAAAAACTCTGACGTTGTTGATGTTTTTGAACCATGATGTGCTACTTTTAGAATTGTTGATTTTAATGTGTTTTTATTTTCTTCTAATATCTTTTTTTCTGCTATTTCTTCTATATCTCCTGTAAATAATATTGAAAATTTTTTATAATTTATTTTAAATACTAATGAATTATTGTTTATTATATTTTCTGAAATTACTTTTTTTGAATTTGGCCATAATACTTCAATATTAACGTCTTTTTCTATATTTATTTTATCTCCTTCTTCAACTCTTTTTAAATTTATTTTCCTTTCTTTAGCTATTTTTATGAATCTTTCGTAATTACTAGTTCTCTCATATTGTTTGCCTAATATTACTGTATTTATTTTTATTTTTTCCATTAAATATATTATTCCGTCACAATGATCAAGGTCCATATGGCTTATTATTGCTATGTCTATTTTTGTATATCCTCTGTCCAAAATATATGGCAATAATGTGTTTTTCCCTATATTTGAATAACTACTTCCACCGCCATCTATTAAGATTGTTTTTCCCCTTGGTGTTACTATAAATGTGCTATCACCTTGTTTTACATCTAAAAAATGTATTTTTAAATTTTTTGGTATTAACTGTATTATGATAATTAAAATAATTCCAAATGCTATAACTCTTTTTATTACTATTTTTATTACTATTTTTGTTCTTTTTTCAATTCTATATTTTATGTAAAATTTTATCATTGCTATTATGTTCTTAATTCTTTTTACTGTTGGTGTTATTTTTTTTGTTGTATAGATATAATAAATAAAAAAACTTGCATTTATTAATAAAAAATATAATATAATTTCTAAGATTTTTGGGGTTGCTAAATATATTTGTGAATATGGTAATTTTGATATTTTTGATATTAAAATTATTATTTTTATACATATTTCTAATGGAAATGAAATTATATTTGCCAATTTTACATTTACTATTAAGCATATTAAAAATATAAAACTACATGCCATTACTGGTCCTATTATAAATCCTATAATTAAATTACTTAAAACAAAATATATGTTTAGTGTATTGAATTGAAATATACTTATTGGTAATATTACTATTTGGGCTGATATTGTTACAGATAAAATTTCTCTTATCTTTTTTGATCTTAAAATTTTCTCTAAGAATTTTTTTGAAATAAATTTTTGAAATAAAACAATTCCAATTGTTCCTCCAAATGAAAATTGAAAACTTAAATCTAATATTGAATATGGGTTTTTTATTGATATTATTAGTGATGATATTGCTATATTTGTAAAAATATCATTGTTTTTGTAAATGATTTTTGAGATTATTAATATTATTCCCATAACTCCAGATCGTATTATAGATGCTGAAAAACCTGTTAAAAACATATAAAATATTATTAAAATTGTTGATGTAATATATGCTTGTTTTTTTCCTAGTATTTTTCCAAATATTTGGATTGAAAGTAAAATTAGATATGACATATGCATTCCAGATACAGCTAAAATATGTGACATATTTGTATTTCTAAAATTTTCTATTGTTTCTTCTGATATCTCTGATGTGTCTCCTAATACTAATCCTATAAATACACTTGATATGTCTTTTGGTAATATCTTATTTGCGTTTTCTTTTAATTTATTAGATAAATTTATGCTTTTATATTCTATATACTCTATTGGATTTTCTATTTTGTTTGCTATTTTTTTTATGTTATTTGATTTTAAATTTCCTACTATGCTTTTTGTTTTTAGATATAATTTATAATCAAATCCTTTGTAATTTCTTCTTGATTCTGGTTCTTCAAACTTTCCTGCTGTTTGTATTATATCTCCATATTTTATTTGAAGATTATTATTTTGTGTCTGTATATATATTTTTTTCTTTGAAATTTGTATTTCTTTTTTGTTCTTTATTATTGATTTTATTTTTACTGTGTAAATTTTTCCATATTGTTTTGAGGTTTCTGCTTTTTCTACTTTTCCTATTATTGTTATGTTTTCATTTTCTAATAATATTTTCTGTGTTTTTTGGTATTCTTTTTCTTGAAAGCATACACAAATAAATGATGTTATTACTGCTATTATCAAAATTATTAGTTCTTTATTATTTATGTATAATTTTATATATCTTTTATATCTTCGTACTTTCCATAATTTTTTTATTTTAATTCTTGATAATATTATAGCAATGAATAACAAAAAGAGAACTATACTCTTTTTTAAGTATAGTCCCCCTAATATACCTATTATATATCCTATTGCTATAATTAAAATTGGTCTTTTCAACAAAAAATTCCTCCTCTAATTATGTTAGTTTAAAATTCTTCTTCCTCCAGAAAATCCGCTTGCAGCTTGGTTTAATGGTACAATACACACTGATTTTCCTGGTCTTGGTGAGTGTATTACATTACCTCCACCAAGATATATTGCAACATGGCCACTATATATTACTAAGTCTCCTGCTTGTAGATTAGCTTTTGTTACAGCTGTTCCTACTCCAGATTGACCTCCTGATGTACGTGGTAGTGATACTCCAAAATGTCTGTATACATATGATGTAAATCCTGAACAGTCAAACCCTGTTGATGGTGATGTTCCTCCATATGTGTATTTTGTTCCGATAAATTGTTTTGCATATGATACTACACTTTCTCCTGAATTCGAACTTGTTTTGCTTGTTTCTGTTTGTGTAGTTTCTTGTTTTTTTGCTTCTTTTTCTTTATTAGCAGCTGTTATTCTTGATTCTTCTGCTCCTCTTGATGTTTCTTGTTTTGTTGTGGATAATAAAGTTGATGCTATATATCCTTCTTTTCCATTTACTTTTACTTTGCTCCATCCATTTGATTCTGATACAACTTCTACTTTTGTATTTATTGCTATTTGTGTTATTAAAGTTGAAGTTCTATCTGCACTGCTTCTTAAATTTACTGTTTGCGTATTTGTATACATTGTTTTTGACGCTTGCTGTTTTACTGTTGTTTCTTGTTTTTTTTCAGCTTCTTGCTTTTTTTCTGTTTCTTGTTGTTCTGTTTGTTTTGATTCTGTTGGCTTTTCTTCTGATGTTTTAGTACTTTCTACTTTATTTTCAACTTTTTCTATTTTTTCTAATACTACCCATCCTTGTTTTTCTTGCACTGTTACATATGCCCAGTTATTCATTGTATCTTTTACTTCTAATTCTGTGTTTTGCTTTATATCTTGCAAATCCAATGAACTGATAAGTGGTATTACTTTTAACTTTATGTCTTCTTTTGCTTTATATTTTCCTGTTATTTCTGTACTTTCTGTTGTGTTTGCTTCTACTACACTTTCTTCTATGGTATTTTCTGTTTCAATATTTTGACTTTGTGTATTTTCTTCTATTGTATTTTGTTCTTTTACTATATTGTTTGTTTCGTTATTTAATTGTAATAAGTCTTTTCTTATATATCCTGTTATATTTTTGTATTTAACTTTGTACCATTCTCCTATTGTATCTACTATTTCAACATTTTCTCCCTTGTTTACTAAATCCAAAATCTTAGAGTCTGAATCTGCTTTTTCCCTAAGATTTGCTGTATCTACTGTAACTTTTGCTGTGTTTGCAGCTAAGCTGGTGTTCATAAAAAATAAGCTAATTGATGTTATAAAAACTGCTGTTATTACTAATGTTAGCACATTTTTTATATTTAGTTTTATTTTCATTTTTCTACTCCTTATTTTATTATATTCATGTTGTTAAAGTACTTTTCCTAATATAACATATTTTCCGTTGTTTGTCAAATATTGATTAATTGTGTTTTTGAGTCCGTCACAAAAACACTTTAGATATTTTTATCTATTGGTGGTAATAGTTGTTTTTTTCTTGATACAACTCCTTCTAAAAATATCATATTGTCTTGTAATTCTTTGTTGAATGCATCCTCTACTGTTTTGCTTTTTTCTCCTAATGCTATTATTTGTGAATTACTGTTTAAGATATCTGTTATTGCTAGTACAAATAATGATAATTGGTTTTTATCTATTTCTGTTTTTATTGCTTTTTCTAATTCTTCTTTTCTTTTTAATACATCTTCTATACTTACTGTATTTACTTGGGCTATTACAAATTTTGTTCCGTTTTTGTCTAAACTTTTTGCGTCTAAGTTTATTAATTCTTCTGCTGAGAAATCGTCTAAATCTGTTCCTGCTTTTAACATTTCTAATCCATATTCTTCTATATTTATATTTGCTATTTTTCCTAATTCCTCTAATGCTTTTTTGTCGTATTCAGTTGTTGTTGGTGATTTTAATAATAGTGTGTCAGATATTATTGCACTTGCCATTAGGATTGCTTCTGTTCTTTCTATTTCATGTCCACGTTGTTTGAATTCTTCAAATAATATTGTTGATGTACATCCATATGGTTTTGCTGTGTAATATAATGGATTTGATGTTTCAAAATTTGATATTCTATGGTGGTCTGTTACTCCTAATATTTCTGCTTTTTCTATTCCTTCTACACTTTGATTGAATTCATTGTGGTCTACTAATAACACTTGTTGTCCTTCTTCTACTTTTTCTAGTAATTCTGGTGCTTTTATTCCTAAATAGTCTAATACATATTGTGTTTCTTTGTTTATGTTTCCTAATCTTCTTGCTTCTACACTATCCCATCCATCTTTGTGGCTTAATATTTCCCTTACTATACTTGAACAGATTGTGTCTGTGTCTGGATTTTTGTGTCCAAATACTAATACTTTATTTTCCATTTTTTCATTTCTCCTTTTTCTTATTTTTTATATTATTTTATTTTCTGGTCGATTTCTTTTTCTCTTTTTATTTTCTTGTTTTTTTACTTTTTTATTTTGCTTCTTTACTTTTTTTGCTTTTTTAAGCTTCTTCTTTTATTTTTTCTAGTTCTTCCTTTGTGAACATATATTTCTTATTGCAGAAATGGCATGTTAATTCTGTTTTTTCATCTTCTTTTATGATTTTTTCTAATTCTTGTTTTCCTATTGTCTTTAGGGCTTCTGCCATATGCTCTTTTGAACAATCACATTCATACTTAGGTGTGATATTTTCTGTTAATACTTTTATGTTTTTGTCTCCTGTGATTTTTTCTCCTATTTCTTTTAATGTTAGTTTTTGATCTAACATTTTTGATACTGCTCCTGCTTTAAATATGTTTTGCTCTACATTTGATATATCTTCTTCTGTTGCATCTGGCATTGGTGTTATTATATATCCTCCTGCTGATTTTACGCCATCTTTATTTACTAATACTCCTAGCCCTACTGCTGTATTTTTTTGTTCTGATTTTGCAAAATATTCTGCAAAGTCTTCTGCTATTTCTCCTGATACTAATGGGCATATTCCTATATATGGTTCTTTTAATCCTATATCTTTTATTACATTTATATATCCTTCTGTTCCAACTGCTCCACTTACATCTAGTTTTCCAAATTCGTTTAATGGTATGTCTACATGTGGTTCTGTTACATATCCTTTTAGCTTTGGAAAATTATTTGCTGTTACTAATAAGATTCCTGCTGGTCCATTTCCTTTTAGCTGTACTGTTATTTTATCTTTACTTGATTTCATCTCTGATGCCATGATACTGGTTATTGTAAGTAATCTTCCAAATGCTGCTGTTGTTACTGGACTTAAATCATGTATTTTTCTTGCTTTTTCTACTAAATTTGTTGTGCTTGCACATATTACTGATACTCTTCCATCATATGCTAACATTCTTATTATTTTGTCTTCATTCACATTAAAGTCTCCTTTCTCTAGTTTTTCTTTCTTAATATAGCATATTATACTTGTTTTGTCAAAGTATGTTCGCAATTTCTAATCAATATTAAAATTAAATATTTTTTATTTCTGTCAATCATTTTTGAAAATGTCTTAAAAAATTTTATTTATTAGCACTAAATTT
>CAJKVD010000021.1 GCA_905203195.1 uncultured Clostridium sp.
GATTTGATATTTCTGAACCAGCATCAACAGCAAAAGAAGCTGTTCAATGGTTATATTTTGCATATTTAGCAGCAATAAAAGATCAAAATGGAGCAGCAATGAGTTTAGGTAGAACTTCTACATTCTTAGACATTTATTTTGAAAGAGATTTACAAAATGGAACACTTACAGAAAAAGAAGCTCAAGAAATTATGGATCATTTTATAATGAAATTAAGATTAGTTAGATTTTTAAGAACGCCTGAATACAACGAATTATTTAGTGGAGATCCTGTTTGGGTAACAGAAAGTATTGGTGGTATGGGAATAGATGGTAGAACTCTAGTTACTAAAAACTCATACAGATTACTACATTCTTTAGAAAATTTAGGACCTGCACCAGAACCAAATATGACAGTACTATGGTCAACTAGATTACCAGAAGCATTTAAACGTTATGTTGCAAACTTATCTATAAAAACATCATCATTACAATATGAAAATGATGATTTAATGAGAATCACTTTAGGTGATGACTATGGTATTGCATGTTGCGTATCACCTATGAAAATAGGAAAACAAATGCAATTCTTTGGAGCAAGAGCTAATCTAGCCAAAACATTACTATATGCTATAAATGGTGGAAAAGACGAAAAAACAGGAAAACAAGTTACTCCAGAATATGCACCAATAACATCTGAATATTTACACTATGATGAAGTAATGGAAAAATTTGACCAAATGATGGATTATGTTGCAAAAATTTATATAAAAGCTCTAAATGCTATTCACTATATGCATGACAAATATTCTTATGAGGCAATAGAAATGGCATTACATGACAAAGACATAATAAGAACAATGGCTTGCGGTATAGCTGGCTTATCAGTTGTAGCAGACTCATTATCAGCAATAAAATATGCAAAAGTAAAAGTAATTCGTGATGAAAACGATTTAGCTGTTGATTATGAAATAGAAGGTGATTTTCCAAAATTCGGAAATGATGATGATAGAGTTGATAAAATAGCAGTTGATATTGTTAAAGCATTTTTAGTAAAATTGCAAAAACATCAAACATATAGAAATTCTAAACAAACATTATCAATCTTAACAATTACTTCTAATGTTGTATATGGAAAAGCAACTGGAAATACTCCTGATGGAAGACGTGCAGGTGCACCATTTGGACCTGGAGCAAATCCATTACATGGAAGAGATAAAAATGGAGCTTTAGCAGTAATGAATTCTATTGCAAAATTACCTTTTGAAGAAGCAGAAGATGGAATTTCATTTACATTTTCTATTACTCCTGGAACTTTAGGAAAAACAGATGAACAACGTATTGATAATTTAGTAACAATGCTTGATGGATATTTTAAACAAACTGGACATCATATAAATGTCAATGTTTTTGATAGACAATTATTATTAGATGCTATGGATCATCCTGAAAAATATCCTCAATTGACTATTCGTGTTTCTGGATATGCTGTAAACTTTACTAAACTTACTAGAGAACAACAATTGGATGTTGTTAACAGGACAATACACGAAAAAATCTAATTATTTTCCAAATTATCTATGCCTTAAGAAAGGAATACAACAAATATGGAAAAAGAAAATTTAAAATATTATGCCAAAGTACATTCCATAGAATCTTTTGGAACTGTAGATGGCCCTGGTATAAGATTTGTACTATTTTTACAAGGATGCCATCTACAATGCAAATATTGCCATAATAGAGATACTTGGGATATGAATGGTGGAAGTTATAAATCTTTAGATGATATTTATGAAAAAATACTAAAATACAAAAATTATATTTTTGAAACTGGTGGTGTAACAATTACAGGTGGAGAACCATTATTGCAAGTTCATTTTTTAATTGAACTATTTAAAAAATTAAAAGCTGCTGGATTTCATACTTGTATTGATACATCTGGAATGTTTGCTATAACTAAGAATATAAAAGAATTACTTACCTACACTGATTTAGTTTTATTAGATATAAAACATATTGACAACGAAAAATGCAAAGAACTAGTTGGTGTTGGAAATTCTTTAGAATTAAACTTTGCTAAATATTTAAGTGAAAGCAATATTCCAGTTTGGATTAGACAAGTTCTTGTTCCCGGCTATACAGATGATGAACAAGATTTGCTTAAATTAAAATCTTTTTTATCAACTCTATCTAATGTAAAAAAGATTGAAATATTACCTTATCATGATATGGGTAAATTCAAGTGGAAAGAACTTGGATTTAAATATCCTTTAGAAAACGTTAGAGTTGCCACTTCTGAGGATGTAGATAGAGCAAAAAAAATATTAGGAATATAAACAAAAATAATAAACTGTTATGAATTATTCAAACATTAGAATATAATTCATAGCAGCCTTTTTATATTATAAGAAAATTATTTAAAATTACTATAATTCTTTTATTTTATCTACTACTTCATCTATATTTTTCTTAGGAGTAGAAGCTCCAGCCATAATACCAATTTTATTAAAAGACTTAATATTAGAAATAGCTAAATCATCTGCATTTTCTATACAAACAGTATTTTTACAATTTGCTTTAGCAACATCAAATAATTTTTTAGTATTTGAACTATTTTTTCCTCCAATAATTATCATAAAATCAACTTCAGAAGCAATTTTCTTGGTTTCATCTTGTCTTAATTCAGTAGCCATACAAATTGTATTATTAGAAACAAATTCTATATCACGGTTTAACTCATTTTCTAAAATTTCTCTAATTATAAAATATTTTTCTACACAAAAAGTAGTTTGAGAAATAAGTAAAACCTTTTTTACTTCAGATTTCCCTATAGCTTCTAAAGCCTTAAAAACATCATTATCATTACTAACAACATAAACATTTTCCCCACAATAGCTCAAAGTTCCAATATTTTCTGGATGCTTTTTATCTCCACATAACACAATAAAATACCCATCATCAGCATATCTCTTAGCAATATCATGTATTTTTAAAACATTTGGACATGTAAAATCTTTTATCTCAATATTGCTATTTTTAGTATTTTCATATACTTCTTTAGGCACACCATGTGCTCTAATAATCGTTATATCTTCTGCATCTGATATATTATCAATAAATTTAATTCCATCTTTTTTTAAATCTTCAACAACAGTTTTATTATGTACAATCTCTCCTAAACAGCAAATAGATTTTCCTTTATTTTCTTCCAAAACTTTTTTACATCCTTCTACTGCCCTATTCACACCATAACAAAAACCCGCATTTTTCCCTACAATAAATTCCATATATAATTCTCCCTTTTATATTGTAAAAAGGACCAAAAATCAAAACGTTTTTAAGTCCTTATACTTCCTTACATTCCTAATAATTTAAGTTCAATATTTTCCATTCTATACTTACCATCAACAAGTTTAAATTCAACTAAAGTGTTTTCCAAAGTTTCTTCATTTTGTCTTAAATCAGTAGTAAAATACAATTTAAGTTGAGGAATTTCAACCTGATTAGTAACAATTTCTTTAAAAGTCTCTGCCATATGTTTTTCATCTTCACAAACAAAGATCAATTGAGGCATTGCACTAAAACCAGAATCACCAGGAACAAAATTAGCATAAAAATCTCGATATAACCTCATTTTTTCAACCAATTTCTTCTTCCAATCTGGCTCTCTTCTAATAACTTCAAACAAAAATTGAATTGATTTACTATTTTTAGTTAATTTTACACAACCACCTGTTGCTTTAAAAACCTTACCTGCTGTTTTAGCAGTTAAACTTGGCTTTACAATAAAATCATCAAAAGCTTTAACTTTACGCAAATACGCAATTAATGTTTGATTTCCAGCTAATCTTTTTTTAATCATTGGAACAGGTTTAGTATTATCAGAAGGTTGCCATTTACATTCAATTTCTTTAGAATTTAATAAATATTTACCCATTTTTTCTAAGCAATAAATTCTATAAATTCCCTTTCCTTCTTCAGAAGTAAAATAATATCTTGTTAAAATTTTAGATTTTACTAAAGCTTCTAATTTATTATTTAATTTATCTTGTGATTTTACATCAATTCCCTTTATCTCTAACATTTGGTATAATTGTCTTGAAGTAATAAACTCAAATTGATTTACTAATTCCAATATTGCAAAATGTATATCTGTAATATGTCCTATATTTATCTTATGTACAATTTGATTCATAGATACATATCCATCTTTTCCATCAAATGTCTTTATTTCACCTTCTCTAATTGCAAATGGTGATACCTGTGCTTTAATTTGGTTATCTTCAACCATATTAATTCCTCCTTTAAAATTTAGAATTTTCTAATAAGATGTTTTTTGAACCAGTCCCCAAAAACATCATATGATAAATAATTTAACTTTTCTTTTGTTATAATCTATTTTTTTAATATAGACATCTATTTTTTGTCCATATTTAAAACCTGATTTATATTCTGCCATACCAACTAAATTGGGAGATAATTCTATAAAAATACCATTTTTGTTCTTTTCTGTTTCTCTAACAATTCCTTGCACTTTTTCTCCTGCATTAAATTTTTTAACATTTTCCTCCCATGTGCCAAAATTTTCTTTGTATGATAATGATATTTTTCCACTTTCCCTATCTATAGATTTTACCACAACATTTATTCTTTGTCCAATTTTTAATCTCTCATAAGGTGTTTTTATTCTAGCCACAGACAGATCTTCTATATGTGCTAACCCTACTACTCCACCACCTATTTCTATAAAAGCCCCATATGAAGTAATATTTTTAACTATACCATTTACTCTGTCACCAACATTTAAGTCCTTTTTTACTGATTTTACTGCTTCTTCTTGAACACACCTTCTTGATAAAATAGGAATATTATTTTCATTAAATCCTTTAATTTTAAATTGTACAAACTTATGAACTTTTCCTGTACACAAATTTTGTTTTGGTAAACCATCTTGTTCTAAGTTTATTCCTTCTATTTCATTATGTGGTATTATCCCTATTAATTTGTTTCCTAAATTAACATGTAAATTATAATCTTTATCACATCTTTCCACTACACCTTGATATATTTTTTCTAAATTACCTTCTTTTTTCATATCAATAATATTAGAAAGTTCAGAATTCCAACCTTCTGGTAAAAATTTAAATTTACTCATTTATATTCTCCTTTTTCTTATGTTTTTATCATTATATACTTTTGTAAATAAAATTGCAATAGAAAAAATCTTTGATTTTTTCAGTAATTTGTTCATATGTAAAAATTCTTAATTTAATAAAGATTTAATCTCATTATTCTTTAGATATCTCCATTGTCCTAATGGCAAATCTTTAACAACAATATTTCCAATTTTAGTTCTATGTAAAGCTAAAACCTTTCTACCTATAGATTCACACATTTTTCTAACTTGCCTATTTTTACCTTCATGAATAACAATTTCTAATCTTGAAATATTCTTTTCAAAATCCGTCTTTAAAATTTTAACTTTAGCAGGTCTTGTTACATATCCACCTATATCAACACCTGTACAAAGTTTATCAACCTCTTCTTTAGTTATAATTCCTTTTAAAGTCACAGTATATGTCTTATCTATTTCATGTTTAGGATGTGTACATTTGTAAACAAAATCTCCATCATTAGTTAAAATTAAAGCACCTGAGGTATACATATCTAATCTTCCAACTGGTACAACTCTTTCTTGTACTTTTACTAAATCCATTACTGCATCACGATTAAATTGGTCTTTAACAGTAGTTACATAACCTATTGGTTTATTTAACAAAATATACACTTTTTTGTTTTTATTTTCAACTTTTTTTCCATCAAAATAAACCTGATCTTCATCTGGATTTATCTTTGTTCCTAACTCTCTAATTATAATACCATTTACCATAACTCTTCCATCTAAAATATATTGTTCACACTTTCTCCTAGAACCAACTCCATTATTAGCCAAATATTTTTGCAATCTTTCTTCTTCCAATTTAATACATCCCTCCTATTTAAATATTATTTTCACTTTCACAATCTTTTAAAACATTTTGTAAATATTCAGGTATTTTAGCCTCTACATATATTTCTTTATTTGTTATAGGATGTTTAAATTTTAAGCTTTTAGCATGAAGACATTGTCCAGATATATTCCACTCATTTTTACCATTAGAATAAACCCCATCACCAATAATTGGAAAACCTATTTTAGATAAATGCACTCTAATTTGATGTGTCCTACCAGTTTCTATTTTTACTTCCAATAAAGTAACATTATTCCTATAAAAACGCTCCAAGACCTTAATATGCGTTACAGCATTTTTCCCTTCTCTATTAACAGCCATCTTTTTTCTATCTGTCTGACTACGAGAAATAGGCATATCTATTGTTGCCTCATTTTCTTTTACAATTCCTCTAACTAATGCTATATATGTTTTTTCTATTTCATGATTTTTTAACATTTCACTAAGTTTAATATGCGCTTTATCATTTTTTGCTATAATAATTGCACCAGATGTATCTTTATCCAATCTATGAACTATACCAGGTCTTAATTCTCCACCTATTCCTGATAATGAATCTTTGCATAATGCCATAACTGCATTTACCAAAGTGCCATCTGGATTACCATTAGCAGGATGTACAACCATTCCCTTTGGCTTATTTACAACCAAAATATCATTGTCTTCATACAAAATCTCTAAAGGAATATCTTGTGCTTTAAGTTCAACCTCTCTTATTTCTTCTGGTATAACAGTAATTATATCATTTTCCTGAATTTTATAAGAAGGTTTTGTCTTTTTTCCATTTACTTTTACATTTTCATATTCTATCAATCTCTTAGCATTCTCTCTTGATATCTCTTTTTCATCTGCCAAAAAAGAGTCAATTCTTTTTCCTTTTTGTTCTATATTTACAACAATTTTTTCAAAATTTTCTTTCAATTTTAAAACTCCTTAATTTCCTTCTTCTACACTTTCTTTATTTGCATTTAATCTTTCGTAAATTGTAAAATGTTCATCTTCATACAACTTCTTATAATTCGGATCTTTAGTCTTTTTAATAATCATATTCATTTTAGAATCTTTATAAGTTATTACATGTGTTATATTATATTTTTCAAATGTATCTTCATAAAAAGTACCAATTGAAGAAGTATTTATAAAATCCATAAATATGTCTTCTTTTCCATTAAATTCCGGTGCATATAAATCTGCACGAGAATCAATAAATACAGGAATTCCTCTAAAGAGCATATAACTACCATAATTATACTCATTATAAAACCTAGCTTTTCCCAAATCAATATTATTCAAAATATAATCACAAGCTTGAACTGGATATGAACTACTATTTACAAACTTAGAATTCTTTTTTGGTATTGCTTGTTTATAACTAATAAATACTATAAAAACAATCAAAAAAACAGTAACAACAGGAGTAGTAACCATCTTTAGCAATTTATCAGGATCAATCATATATTCTTTAAACGTTTGTGTAATCAGCCTTGTTAAAATTACTGTTCCAATAATTGCAAACATTGTTATTTGTCTTGCTGATGAAAACATTAAATAACACAATCCACCAACAAAAAATAAATCACTTAAACGAATTTTAGTCTTTAAAAACATTAAAATTGCTAAAAACAAAATTAATATACATATTGCTTCCTGACTATTTATTAATGTTAATGGCAAATGTTCATTAATATTTTTTACCGTATTTCCTATCATTGTTTTATACAAATACGTATATGGTGTATCTCCTAATGGAGTCAATAATCCTGTAAAAATACAAATAATCATAACCAAAATTAAAAATTTTACATTCTTGTTTTTCACCATTTGTATTTTATATGCATTTTTCTGATTTTGTTCTCTTCTTATCTTCACCATTGAGACTTTTTCTTTATTTTTCTGTAAATCTTCCATAGCCTTTGCCAATTTATCATCAACATTTTTTAAATTCTTAGCCTTTTTCAAATACCTTATCCTAATTTCTAAAATAAACTTTTGAATTTTATTATATAATACAACATCTATAATACATTCTATTAAATATTCACCTATATAAGGTAAAAACAAAACAAAATAAAATGGCCATACAGCAACATGAAGATTAGCAATTAAAATAGGAATTATAAATAACGGGATAACATACTTTATTTTTCCAGATTCCAAAAATTTTTCTATAAAATATACTGTCCAAATAAATAATATAAATGTTACCAATTGTGCTCTAGCAGCAATATATGGCTTTAAAACATACATAGCACCAATCGCTACTACAAAAGAAATTATCTTATTTTTAGTTAATTTTTCTGTAACTAAAAACAATGAAATTCCCAATACACATGATAATAAGCATGTAACAACAAAAATCCCCATAAAACCAGTATTTGCATATAAATAATATGTTAGCAAATCATATAACCAATGTGGATATGTATAACTCAAATTTTCATGCCATGAAAATGGATCTTTCATATCTACACCATATTTACTTATATGTTCACCAACTTTTATTGTGTAATATGTATCATTTTGCATAGTTACTGGCGAAATAGAAACACAAAATATTGATATTAAAACTATAGCCAAAATCATAAAAAAAGTTGGCTTTGAAATTTTTAAGAAAAATTTTTTCATGCTATTACCTCTTTACCTTTTTGTTTTGATTTATTATAACATGGCACCAAATAAAAATCAAGAAAAAAGAAATCCATTAGAAATATATATTCTAATAAATTTCTCTTATAAAATAAATTATAAACAAATTTTATATGCATTTTTATATTAAACAGCTTCTTTATTATCTCCAACT
>CAJKVD010000022.1 GCA_905203195.1 uncultured Clostridium sp.
AATATATATAACTTTGCAAGCAATGAGGCAGAATGGACACTGGAAAAAACTTCCTTCGACTACAATCCTTGTGCCTACAGGGGAGGCTTTTACTGCATTACAGGCTCTACCTATCCAGCCTCTTACCGCAATAGCGATGGGACGACCAATGACCACGACTACATTGATTTTCGCGCTACACTTTATGTAAACTGAAAGCTAAAGCCGTGATTATAAAACAGGCGAGAGAGTCATTTTATAACTGGTAAATTAAATATAAGACCCTCTAGCGAATGAAATACGCTAGAGGCAGGTGAAAAATTGAAAAACAGGATTTATCATAAACTTGTTTATGGAAAATCCAGAAATACAATTTTTCACCTGGTGGTAGCGCTACCTAGAGGTAGCGTTTTTTTTGGCTTTCAGGCCAAAAAAACGGACCGTGCTAACTTTATACAAACAAGAAACAAACAATCAAAAAATAATGAAGGAGGTAGAAAATGGGATTTAGTAAAATGTTAGAATTATTACAAGAAAAAAATAAAGGATACATAATATTGGCAAATGCAGGAGCATTTTATTTAGCCAGAGGAAAAGATGCAGTAATAATGTTTGAAATAGAATTGGAAAACAAATCAAAAATAAAGGTAATAGGATATAACAAAATAGCAGACAAATGTTATAAAGAATTAGAAAAAGAAGATACAATATGGATAGAAGGAAGAATAGAAGAAAAACAAATAGAAATCAAACAAATAAAAAAATCGTGCGCAACCACTTGACAAAAGCGAAAAATATGATATAATAGACTCTGTTACAAGAAGAAGACAAACTTCTCACCTTATCCAAAGGAAAAAGGTTATACAAAAAAATATTAAAAATAAAAAATAATAATTTTTGTATAGAGGAGAATTGACTTGTAACAAGAGTCAATTTTTTTTATGGAGGTGTTTTAATATAAAACAAGAATTACCTATTAATGGACAAATAAGAGAAAAAGAAGTTCAAGTTATCGGAGCAAATGGAGAAAAGCTAGGAGTTATGGCAACAAATGCAGCATTAGAACTAGCAGGAAAAAGCAACTTAGACTTAGTAGTAGTTGCACCAAACAGCAAACCAGTAGTTTGCAAAATTATGAATTACGGAAAATACAAATTTGAGCAAGCAAAAAAAGAAAAAGAAGCAAAGAAAAAACAAAAAATATTAGAAGTAAAAGAATTAAGAGTTACTCCAAATATCGAAGAACACGACTTTGGATTCAAATCTAAAAACGCAAGAAAATTTTTAGAAGCAGGAAACAAAGTAAAAATCACACTACGTTTTAGAGGAAGAGAAGTAAACAATGTAAAATCAGGAGAAATAGTACTAAAAAAATTCATTGAAGAACTTCAAGACATAGCAACAGTCGAAAAACAACCAAAACTAGAAGGTAGAAATATGTTTACGATTTTATCAAAAAAAGCATAAAATAAAAATCAAAACGAAAGGGAGGAAAAACCAATGGCAAAATTAAAAACAAACAGAGCAGCTAATAAAAGATATGGATTAACAGCAACAGGAAAAGTAAAAAGAACAAAATCAAATAGAAGACATTTATTAGCAAACAAAACAAGTAGACAAAGAAAATCAGGAAAAGTATTAGATGCTTATGCTGATAAATCATGCAAAAAAACAATCAAAAAATTACTACCATATGGTGGATAATCAATTAGAAAACAATCAAAATAAGGAAGGTGAAAAAAATGGCAAGAGTAAAAACAGCTAGAACAACAAGAGCAAGACATAAAAAAATACTAAAACAAGCAAAAGGATATTATGGTGCAAAACACTATAGATTTAGAAATGCAAACCAAGCAGTAATGAAATCTTTATCATATGCATATGTAGGAAGAAAAGACAAAAAAAGCAATTTCAGAAAATTATGGATAGCAAGAATCAATGCAGCAGCAAGAATGAATGGAACAACATATAGCAAAATGATAGCAGGACTAAAAAAAGCAAATGTAACAATAAACAGAAAAATGTTATCAGACATAGCTATAACAGATCCAAAAGCATTCAGCGAATTAGCAGAAGTTGCAAAAAAAGCTTAATTATAACATTAAGTAGAAAATCGACAAAAATATGGAGACAATTTTTAAAGTTGTCTCTTTTTATTTTAAAAATTAGAAGGAGTAAAAAATGAACAAAAAGCAAATATATGAATATATAAAAAACAAACGAATATGGTATGAAATCACAGAACACAAAGCAGTATATAGCATGTCAGAAATATCTGAGGTAGAAATACCATATCCGGAATCAGACGCAAAAAACTTATTTGTAAGAGATGACAAAAAAGAAAACTACTATTTAATAACAGTAAGAGGAAATAAAAGAGTAAACCTAAAAGAATTCAGAAAAGAAAATAACACAAGACCATTAAGTTTTGCATCAGAAAAAGAATTGAAAGAGATAATACAAATTCTACCAGGCTCTGTATCACCATTAGGAATTTTAAACGATACAGAAAATAAAGTAAAAGTTTTTATAGATAAAGAATTCGTTGAAAAAACATATATTATAGGAATACATCCAAATGATAATACAGCAACAATATGGCTAAAAACCCAAGATTTAATTAATATTATAAAAGAACATGGAAATAAAGTTGAACTAGTAGAAATAAAAGAAGTAAATTAATACCAAATTTCAAGCAAGAATTTTGGATTTAAAAACAAAATAAAATCAATACCACTATATGCAGCATTTTTATTAAAATAAAATGAATAAAAAATAAAAAAACATAAACTACTCTAAAATCTTTTAAGGTTTCATTGCCAGATAAAAGGTAAGACCATCCAAATAGGATGGCCTTTTTATTTCATAATGCAATTAAAAAATTTACTGTTTTTTCATTTTAGGCTTAGAAATCAAAGAAGCAAGGTATCCAAAGAAGACTGCAGCAGCAATACCACCAGCAGCAGCTTTAACACCACCAGTAAAAGCACCAACAATACCAGACTGTTTAACACTCTCAATAGCACCTTTAGCCAAGTTGTAACCAAAACCAGTCAAAGGAACAGTAGCACCAGCACCAGCAAAATTGACAAGATACTGATAAATACCAAGACCACCTAAAATAGCACCAGTAGTAACAAAAATAACTAAAACACGAGCAGGAGTAAGCTTAGTTTTATCAATTAAAATTTGGCCAATAACACAAAGAAGTCCACCAACAACAAAACACTTTAAAAGAGATGGCCAAGCAAACACTTCAGCCCAATTTAAACCCATAAAATAACCCCCAATCTATAAAAAATAATACAAATATTTAAACCTCAATACTAATAGCATGAGCAATGCCAGGGATACTCTCACCCTGTTGAGAGCTAGTAGAATTCATCAAAGCACCAGTAGCAATAAGAAGAAGCTTTTTAATTTTTCTATCACGCAATTGTTTAAAAAAATAGCCAGAAAAAACAGAACCACAGCAACCACAACCACTACCACCAGAATGAGTATCTTGTTCAGACTTATCAAAAATAAGAACACCACAATCATTATAATTAGACCTAATATTATAGCCCTGAGAACGCATAATATCTATAGCTATATTTTTACCAATATATCCTAAATCACCACTAATAATAGCATCATAATAACTAGGATTTCTACCAGTATCTAAAAAGTGAGTGACTAAGGTATCACAAAAAGCCGGAGCCATAGCAGCACCCATATTATTAGCATCTTTAATACCCATGTCAACAATTTTACCAGGTGTAAAACAAGTAATAAAAGGCCCCTGGCCAGATTTAGTCAAAACAGCAGCACCAGAACCAGTAACAGTCCATTGAGCAGAAGGGGGACGTTGATTTCCCAACTCCAAAGGAAAGCGGAATTGCTTTTCTGCACTACAAAAATGACTAGATGTTGCACAAAGCACATTTTCAGCAAAACTTTCAACACACATTGCACCCAAGCACATAGATTCAACAAAAGTAGAACAAGCACCAAAAACTCCAAAAAAAGGAATATTTAATTCACGAAGTCCAAAACTAGACGAAATACATTGATTAAGCAAATCACCAGCAAAACAGCAATCTATTTTATCAGAAGGGACACCAGATTTATTAATAACAGTATTTACAGTTTCCTTTATAATTTTACTTTCAGCTTTTTCCCAAGTCTTTTCTCCCCAAAACTCATCATCTAAAGTCTGATCAAAATATTTAGAAAGAGGACCCTGAGCCTCTTTAGGACCAACAATACTTGCACATTCCAAAATTGTAGGAGGTGCATCAAATTGAATAGTCTGCTTACCTATTTTTTTCAAAAAAATCAACTCCTAACCATAAAAATTAAACTAATGTAATAGACTGTGTATTAAACAATAAATAAACAAGTCCAACAATAATAGATGTAGATATACCAAAAACTAAAACAGGACCAGCCACAGTAAACATTTTACCACCAACACCCATTACATAGCCTTCTGATTTATATTCCATAGCAGGAGAAACAATAGAATTTGCAAAACCTGTAATAGGAATTAAAGAACCAGCACCAGCAAATTTACCTATTTTATTAAAAATATTTAATCCAGTCAAAAACGCAGAAATACCAATCAAAATAATAGAAACAATAGTACCAGACATAGCAGTATCAAAACCACGAGCCTTGCATATATTAGAAATAATTTGACCAATGGTACAAATTAATCCACCAACCCAAAAAGCATTAAAGCAATCTTTCCAAATAGGAGAATTAGGAGACTTTTTTTCTACATATTCTTGATATTTTTGTTTACTTTCAATTGGATTAGAATAATTAGAATTCATCTATTTTTCATCCTTTCTATTTAAATCTAAAACAAAACTCAAATCTAAATCAACAAAATATTCAGCAATCTTATTTCCATCAATTTTGGCATATTGATCTAAAATCCTAACACTTGATAAATAATCAATAGTTTTAGAAGCCTCCTCAATAGCTTTTACAATGGCATCTTTCCAAGAAACGGTAGAGTTCCCTGTAATAGTTAAATGTTTTTCTATTTCCATATCACACATTCCTTTCATAAAAATTATTAATAATATTTTTACCGTTTTTTGAAAAAATATACAAATAAAAAATTAAAACATTGTAAAAAATAAAAGAAAAACAATTTACAATTAAAATTAAAAATGATAAAATGCACATAGAAAAGGAAGGAAAAAATATGGTAGATAAAGCAAGAGAAATAGCACTAAAAATATTATATAGAATAGACAAAGAAAATGCATATTCAAATATAGTATTAAATGAAGTGCTAAACGAAAACAGAAAAAAATTAACACCAAAAGATATAGGATTAATATCAGAAATAATATATGGTGTAACAACATGGAAACTAACATTAGATGTAATAATAGAAAAACATTCAAAAATAAAATTAAAAAAAATATCAACATGGATAATAAATATTTTAAGAATGGGAATATATCAAATACTATTTTTAGATAAAATCCCACAATCTGCAGCTGTAAACGAAAGTGTAAATTTAGCCAAAAAATATGGACATAAAACAAGCGCAAATTTTGTAAATGCCATATTAAGGAAAATAACAATGGTAGATTACGCAGAACTGTTTAAAATACAGGATCCAATAGAAAAAATATCTAAAACAACATCTATGCCAGTTTGGATAATAAAAGAATTATTAGAAGACAGAAATTACGATGGAAAAAATGAAGAAATTATAACAGATGTTAGAAAAATATGTGGTAATTTAATACAAAGACCAGTAATAACAATTAGGCGAAATAAATTAAAAATAGATAAAGAAAAATTCGAAAAACAATTAAAAGAAAACAAAATAAATTACAAAAATATAAAAGAAAACACAGATTTCTATATTGTAGAAAAAGTAAAAAATATTGAAAATTTAGAAATATTTAAAAAAGGATACTTTACAGTTCAAGACATTTCAGCTGGAATGACTGCATATATGCTAGAACCAAAAAAAGGTGATAAAATACTAGATGCATGCAGTGCACCAGGAGGAAAAACAACATATATAGCAGAACTAATGGAAAATGAAGGACAAATCGATGCATGGGATTTATATGAAACAAGAACAAAACTAATAAAAGAAAATGCAGAAAGACTAGGAATAACAATAATAAATACAAAACAAAATGATGCAACAAAATACCAAAAAGAAAATGAAAAAAAATATGACAAAATTTTATTAGATGTTCCATGTATGGGAATTGGAGTAATAAAAAGAAAGCCAGACATAAAATGGCATAGAGAAGAAAAAGATTTAAAAATAATTTCAAAAATTCAAAAACAAATTTTAGAAAATTGTAGTAAATATTTAAAAGAAAAAGGAACAATTGTGTATTCAACTTGCAGTATTCTAAGAAAAGAAAACGATATAGTAATAAAAGAATTTTTAAAAGAAAATCCAACGTATATTTGTGAAGAACACACTATAGAACCAACAGAAAAACAAGATGGATTTTTTATAGCAAAACTAATAAGAAACTAATATTACAAGTATATTACAGTTATATTACAATTATATGAAATATATTGACTTTTTACTAAAAAAAGATAAAATAAAAGAGAAATTATATAGAATATTTTTCTTGAATTTGTAAATAAAAACAGTATTTTTTAGAAAATAAAGCAAAAGATATAAATATAAAAAAGATAAGGAGCAAAAAATGGCAAGTTGTTTAGGTTTGTATATAGAAAATAATTTAATAAAATATGCTAAAGTTTCAAAAGAAAAAGACGCAAAAAAAGTAGAGACTTTTGGTATAAAATTTTACGACAAGGTTGAAGAAGGCGTAAAACAAATAATAGAAGAAACATATAGCTACAAAATACCAATATGTATAAATTTGTCAGAAGAGACATATCAATATTTTAACATGTTCTCAATGCTAAGCAAAAACGACTTAGACAAAGCAATAAAAACTGAATTTGAATCATATTGCTCAGACAAAGGGTATAATCCAAATGTTTTTGAAACAAGATATGCAGCAGTACAAAGCAAAGAAAAAGAGCAAAGCTTAAGAGTTATATTTGTAACAGAAAACAAAATAGAATTAAACAAACAAATACAATTATTGCAAAACTATAAGCTAACAGGCGCATATCCATTACCGATAGCAATAACAACATTACTAGGAACAGAAGCAGCAAAACAAAATTCACTTATTGTTAATATAGAAGAAAACACAACAATAACAACAATTCTTGATCAAAAAATCTATGATATAAAAACATTAGACCAAGGAAGCAAAGACTTTTTAGACAATATAAATTTAAAAGAAAATTCTTATCCAAAAGCTTATGAAGTATGTAAAGAAACAACAATATATACTTCAGAAGGAAAAGAATTAACAGAAGAACAGACTGGATATTTAGAAGAAATAATGCCTGTTTTATATCCAATTGTAGGACAAGTACAAAAAGTAATAAACGAAAATACAGACAAAATAGAAAAAGTGTATTTAACAGGAACAGCAGCATTAATAAATAATATAGACTTATATTTTCAAGAATATTTAACAAATGTAAAGTGCGAAATACTTAAACCAGAATTTATTCAAATAACACCAGAAATTAATATAAAAGATTATATAGAAGTAAATTCAGCAATAGCAGTGGCATTAATGGGATTAGGCGAAGGCATACAAGAAATGAATTTTAAGACAAGCACAACAGCTGAAAAAATAAAAGCATTTTTCACATTAGATATAAATAGCAAGAACGACAAACCAAAAGATAAGAAATTGGCAAGTGGACTATTTACAAATGATTTAAAAGAACCACTAGACCAAACAGAAAAAACCTTGCTAAATATAATGGCGGCAATAATAATTTTATTTGTTGTATATAGTGGATTCTCAATGCTTTTAAAAAATCAATTCAATAAAAAAAGTGCAGAAGCAGATAGCTCAATTTCAAATACAAAACAACAGATCTCATTAATAGATAATGATGACAATTCAGTAAAACAAATAAAAAATGATTACACAACAAAAATATCAAACCTAGACGCATTAAATAAAAGAATAGAAGAAAAAAATAAAGTAAAAGGATCTATTCCAACATTATTAAATCAATTAATGAATGTAATACCTAATGACGTACAAATAAAATCTATACAAAACACAAACACAAGTCATGTTGAAATAACTGTAGAATCACCAAAGTATGAGCAAATTGCATTCTTAATAGGAAGTATAAAAACAGAAGTAATTTTAACAAATGTCATATCTACATCAGGACAAAAAAATAATGATGTAATTACAGTAAAGATAGAAGGTGATTTACCATGAAAAAATTATTAATAAGTATTATGATTATTTTAACTTGCATTTTAACATTAATTACAGCATTAAAAGGAATAAATGTTGGGAAAATAGAAATTCTGGGAATTCAAGGAATAAAAGAAGAAAATGCAAATTTAGAAAAAAAATTAAATGAAGCAACAACTTTAGCAAGTACAGAGTACACTAATAAAATAAGTACTATAAATGCAGATGTAAAAGCAATGAAAAGCGAAAAGCAATCATATGAAGACATGGT
>CAJKVD010000023.1 GCA_905203195.1 uncultured Clostridium sp.
TTTTTTATACATTATTTATTAATGTTTTAATAAGTACAATGTTATTAATGCTCGCTTTTGTTCTTTTCTGTTTTTGTTCTTTTTCTTAACTCTTCTGCATATTTTAAACTTATTTCATTTATTTCTCCTGATGATATTCTTGCAATTTCTTGTAGTATTTCGTTTTCGTCTAATTTTTTTATATTTGTATTTGTTCTTTCATTTACTATATTTTTACTAATAAAATAATTATTATCTGCCATAGCTGCTATATTAGGTAAATGTGAAATACATAATACTTGGTGTTTTTTTGCAATATGTGCCAATTTTTGTGCAACACTGTTTGCTGCTTTTCCACTTATTCCTGTATCTATTTCGTCAAATATTAATATTGGTACTTCATCTGTATCTGCTAATACTTTTTTTATTCCTAGCATTGTTCTTGATATCTCTCCACCTGATGCTATTTTTGATAATTCTTTTTCATCTTCTCCTAAATTTGTTTGTATATAAAATGCTACTTCGTCTTTTCCATTTCTGTTATATTGTTCTTGCTTTGTGACTCTTACATGTATTTTTGCATTTTTCATTTCTAGTTCTTTTAATTCTTTATTGATTTTGTTACTTAAATTTTCTGCTTCTTCTTTTCTGGTTATATGTATTATATTTGCTATTTCGTCTAGTTCTTTTTCTATATCCTTTTTTTCATTCTTTAAATTATTTGTATATTCTTCTAAATTTTCTATGCGCTTAATTTCACTTTTTAATTCTTCTTTATATTCTAAAATTTCATTAATTGTGTTTCCATATTTTCTTTTTAAATCATGTATTGTGTCTAACCTTTCTTCTATATAATCTCTTTCTTCTTCGTTAAAATTGGTTTCATCTCTATTTGATGCTATTTCTCTTGCTATTTCTTGTAATTCATAATAACTGTTTTTTAAATTACTTGTAGTTTCTTTATACCTTTGATCTAACTCTTCTATTTTTTCTAATGATCTTATAGCTATGCTTATTGCATCTATTGCACTTTCCCCTAATGCATTATCTGCTTCTTTTAGGTTTTCGGAAATTTTTTCCGCATTTACTATTATTTTTTTCTTATCTTCTAATTCTTCTTCTTCTCCTTGCCTTAATTTTGCTTGTTTTATTTCACTATATTGATATTTTAGTAAATCTAATTTTCTTTCTCTTTCTTTATTATCTCCATAATTTTCTTTTAACTTTTTTTCTATTTCTAGGTATTTGTTATAATATTCTTGGTATTCTTTTTTTATATTAAGTTTTTCCCCTATGAAACCATCTAAATAGTTTAAATGGAATTTATTGTCTAATAATGTTTGGTTTTCATTTTGACCGTGTATTTCTATTATTTTAGACATGAAGTCTCTTAATTCGTTGACTGTTACCAGCCTTCCGTTTATTTTGCATAGATTTCTGCCATTACTATGTATTTCTCTTGATATTATTATATTTCCATCTATGCTATTTGGATATGTTGGTAGATATATACATGCTTCTATATATGAATTATTTTCACCTTTTCTTATCATTTCTTTTGAAAATCTTCCACCAGACAAAATTGATAATGAATCTATTATAAGTGTTTTTCCTGCCCCTGTTTCTCCTGTTAATACATTTAGTCCCTTATTTAAATCGATTGTTAGTTCTTCTATTATTCCTATATTCTTTATATGTAATGTCGTTATCATAATACATACCTCCTTATCAACCTTTTGTTTGCTGAATTTTTGTTTGTATGCATTCTATAACTTTTATTTTATTTTGTCAATACTTTTACAAACATTTTTTTGCTATTTTTTGATTGTCTGGATTATTCCTTTTCCATTTTCAGATGTAATTTTCATTATTCCTCCATTTATTATTGCCATCTGTGGGGCCACATGACCAATATCAGCTCCACAAATTATTGGGATATTTATATTTCCAATTGCTTGTTGAACCGCTTCTAAAAAATCAATTCCATAGTCTTCTCTTAAAAATAATGGTCTTCCAAAGATTATTCCATTTACATTGTTAAAATATCCTGCATTTTTCATCTGCCATAAAATTCTTGTTACTTCTGGACTTGACATTTCAAAGCACTCCAAATACCAAATAATTCCATCATTTTTATATTTTTCTATATATTGATTTATTTTATCATATTTTGTGCCAAAAAATATTTTTACGCAATCTAAGCATCCTCCTATCATTCTTCCTTGAATTTCTACTTTGTTTTCATTATTTAAATTTTTCCATTCTACTTTTTCTACTAATTCATATCCTTTATTTGGTTCATTATTTTTTTCCATATTAAATGCTTCTTCTATATTGTTTGACAAGACTTTTTCACACTTTTCAAATGACTTTTGAATTACTTTTTTTCCTGACGCTATTTTAAAAGCATCTAAAAGATTTCTGTAAAGTGGTTTCATTGCATAACTTTTTATTGTATCACAATATATTGATGGAATTTCTAAAACTGTTGTAAATAAAAATTCTAATGTTGTTATATCTGAGAATCCTTGCATCCACTTTGGTTTAAGCTTTTTTATTTCGTCTATATTTAAATAATCTAGCATTTCCATTAAATAGTCTCCACCTGTTGCAAATATTATTAATTTTACTGAGTCATTTTTTAATAATTGCATAAATTCCTCTGCTCTTTTTTTGGCAGTATTACTTCTTCCTTTTTCTTCTTTTCTTACACTTTCTGTTTCTATTACATTATATCCCATTTCTTCTAATTGTTTTATTGCTTCTTCTAACTTTTTTATTTTGTCAATTTTTGTTATTCCTCCTGATGGTGCACAAATACCTATAGTATCTCCTTTTTTTAAGCTTTCTGGATAATTCATTTTCTGCCTCCTTTTTTATTAATTTTGTGATTTGATTATATAAAACTTATTTTTGTGTGTCAAGATTTTATTTTTGTTGCATATTATTTAATTAGGTGATATTATGTTTAAAATTGATAAAATTATTCTGGAAAAAAATTTATATTATAAGAATCATTTACTATTAAAATATACTATAGAATATCCTAAAATTACTGGCATTCCTTATTCATATCAGATACAAAAATTTAATCATTTTTATCAAATGAATGCTATAGAATTAAAATTATATGCAGAAAGAGATTTATTTGAGGATGCTAAAAAGATTTTCGAATATAATACTAATAATAATTTGCCTTTTTTTAATTATGAACTTTTTTCTAATTATACAATTACTTATAATAAAGATTCAATTATAAGCTTGTTTTCTGACAAATATATTTATGCTGGTGGCGCTCATGGTTCAACCCAAAGAACTTCTCAAACTTGGAATATAAAATCTGCTACTCTTATTCCTTTGTGTACTCTACTTAACCATGATTGCTCTTCTTTTCTTTTGCTTTTGAAAGAAATTTTACATCAAATTCAGACTCAAATTTCTAATAGTTCTAATTCATATTTTGAAGATTATGCTTCTTTAATTATAGAAAATTTTAATTTTGAACAATTCTACCTTATAGATAATAATATTGCAATTTTTTATCAACAATATGATATAGCTCCATATTCTAGTGGTATTCCAGTATTTTTAATTGAAAACTCATTATAAATAAAAAGAACAGAATTTAATCTGTTCCTTTTCGTTATATTAAATTGTATCTTTTTAATAAATCTTCTATTACTGTGCCCTCTACTTTTTTTAATCCTTTTTTTGCTATCATTTCAGTAGCGAATGGTAATTTTATATCACTTAATTTTTTACCATCCATCATTTTAGATGTTGAGTCCAATAATACACGTATATCATAACATGAACCAAATACTTCTGGTACTCCTCTATCTATATCTAATAGTGTATATACTGCTTCCATTGCTGTTCTTACTGAATATTCTGTTGTAAATACTGTGTCTCTAACTGTATCTGCAAATTGTCCTAAGAATGCAAAGTTTTTGCTTCCATCTGGTACTACTTTTGGTCTATCTCCTGCTTTTCTAGGCATGAAAAATGCTGTAATATATGGCATCATACATGGTACACATCTTGCGGAATTAGTTGCTAATTCTTCTATTTGGTCTTCCGGTACACCTAAATGATATAACCATTCTTCTGTTATTTCTTTTCCTGTGCATTCTCTCATCGGCTTTTTGATATAATTTCCTGGTTTATTTGTAAATAGTCCATAAACCCATACTACTAATTGGTTTTTTGGTTGATTTTTGAAATGTGGTTGCCTATTTATTGTCCAGCTCATTAACCAATTTGAGTCTTTTACTGATACTATTCCTCCTGTTACTACTCTACCACTAAATGGATCTCTTTTACAAATTTTTTCTATATATGGTGGTATTTTGTCATCTAATGTTGTGACAGTTGCAGATTCCCAATTTGTTTTTGATATATCCATACAAAATTTGTCTGGATGTCCAAATTCTTCACTTTGTCTTGCAAGTTTTCTCCATAATTCCCAACATGCTCCTTCACCATTTTCAATTGTTAAATCTGGTGCTTTGTCTTGGTCTCCTAGCATTGATTTTTCTGTACAGCTTCCATTTGTTACAAATACCAAATCATTTACTGTTAAATTAATTGTTTCTTCTTTTCCTTCATGTATGCAGATTATTTGTTTTGCTGTTTTCTTTTTTCCATCAATATCAAATAATACATTTGTTACTTTTGTGTCATATTGAAATTGTACTCCGTGATTTTCTAGATATTTTACCATTGGCATTATTAGTGATTCATATTGATTATATTTTGTGAATTTTAATGCTGAAAAGTCTGGTAACCCTCCAATGTGATGGATAAATCTTTGGATATATAATTTCATTTCTAATGCACTATGCCAATCTTCAAACGCAAACATTGTTCTCCAATATAACCAAAAATTTGATTTGAAAAATTCATCTGTAAATACGTCTGTTATTTTTTTGTCATATAGATCTTCGTCTTTAGTCATAAATAGTTTTATTATTTCCATTGATGCTTTTTCTGAAAGTCCAAATTTTCCATCTGTATGTGCATCTTCGCCTCTATTTACTGTTGCTCTCATTAATGAATAATTTGGATCTTTCTTGTTTAACCAGTAATATTCATCCAATACTGATGCTCCTTCTGTTTCTAATGATGGAATTGAATGAAATAGGTCCCATAAACATTCAAAATGGTTTTCCATTTCTCTTCCACCACGAATTATAAATCCTTTTTGTGGATCATCTATTCCGTCACATGCTCCTCCTGGTAGTTTTTGTTCTTCTAAAATATGAATGTTTTCACCTTTCATTTGTCCATCTCTTACTAAAAAACATGCTGCTGCTAATGATGCTAAACCTGCACCTACTAAATAAGCTGATTTTTCGTCTACTCCTTCTGGTTTTCTTGGTCTTGCAAATGCCTCATAATTTCCATTACTATAATACATATTAATTCCTCCTTTGTTATCGCAATTATTATAAAAATGTTTTGTTAGAATTGCAATAAACAAATTTAAGCAAATGTACAATTTTTATACATTTGCTTATTTTCGTATAGATTATTTTTCTTTACTTAATTTTTCTAATGCTCTTTCTATATCTCCTTCTATTATATCATTTAATTTTGAAACTATTTCTTTTGGATTTTTTTTCATTCCTGTTTCTATCCATTCTTCCATAATCCCTACAAATCCATATTTATAAAAATTTGCAATAAATTTTTTATTTTCTTCTTTAACTTTTTTGTTTTTATATTCTTTTTCTATAAAATTTATTATTAACAAATTTGTTTGTTTATATACAAATTTTAAAAAATATTCTTTGCTCCCAGAGTTGTATATGTTTTTTATGAATTCTTTATTTTTTATTACATATTCAAATATATATATAAATTTTTGTTGCCAGTCTTCTTCTTTTTCGTTGTCTATTTCTTCTATGACTTCATTTGTAAATATCCATTCTAATAAATCATATATATCTTTAAAGTGATAATAAAATGTTTGTCTGTTTACTCCACATTCTTCTGTTATATTGGTTATTGTTATTTTTGATAGTTCTTTTTTTGAAAGTAGCCTCTTTAGCGAAGCTGCTAGTGCATTTTTTGTTATTTGTGACATTTTTTACCTCTATTTCATTCTTTCAAATAATGGCTCTATTTTGTCTAATTTTAGCCCTGAAGGTATTGTAATATATTTCCAACTTTTATTTTGTATATTTAGATATTCTCTTATTTTTTGGCTTGCTGTAGGCATGATTGGTTCAAATAGGTTTGATAAGTTTGCTATTATTACTGAACATGTGTAAATTATGTTGTTAAATTCTTCTATGTTTTCTTTTTTTGCTACCCATGGTTTGTTTGTATCATAGTATTTGTTTCCTGCTTCTACCAAATCCATTATATTTTGTACTGCTGCTTTAAATTCTAAGTTTTCGATATTTTCTTCTGCTTTTTTATATGTTTCTTTTATTAGATTTTCTATTTCGCTGTCTATTTTTCCTTCTGGTATTTCTTCTAAGTCTTTAAAGTTTAATGTTCTGTTTACTAAATTTCCGAATTTATTTAAAATTTCTGTATTATGAACAGTTTTAAAATCTTCTATTGTAAAGTTTGTGTCTTTTCTTTCTGGTCCATTAGATATTAAATGATATCTTATAGAATCTGAGTCATATAATTCACATGCTTCCAGTGCCGTCATTCCTATTCCTTTACTTTTTGAAAATTTTTGATCATTAAAGTTTAAGTATTCTGCAGATACTATTGTGTCTACTAAATGATAGTTTTCTTTTTGTCCTAAAAGTAATGCATTTAATATTATGCTATGAAATACTATGTTATCTTTTCCATGGCACATATATATTTTGTTATTTTTTCCTTCTTTCCAGAAGTCTTGCCAATCCATTCCTTTTTCTTCACATATTTTCATTGTGTCTGTTAAATATCCTAATACCGCATCAATCCATACATACATTCTTTTATCTTCATATCCTGGTAATGGTATTTCTATTCCCCAATTTAAGTCTCTTGTTACTGCTCTGTCTTTTAATCCTTGTTTTAAGTATTTCCATGTTTCGTTTCTTGCATTTATTCTCCATGTATTTTCTACCTCTTTTGTGTGTTCTTCTATCTCTTTTTGAAATGCTGATAATTTTAAATATAATACTTTGTTATTTCTTTTTATAAGTTTTGATCCACATACTATACATTTTCCTTCTAGAAGTTCTTCTGTTGTTGGTACATGTAAACAGTTGTCACATTGATCTCCTTTTGTTTCTTCTCCACATTCTGGGCATATTAATTTTATGTCTCTATCTTGTAAGAATTTTTCGCATTTTGGGCAATATGCTTGCTCTTCTATTTTTTCGTATATATATCCGTTTCTATATAATTTTAAAAATAGCTCTTTTACTTTTTCTTCATGATATGGATCATATGTTTTGCTGTATAGGTCATATGAGAAATTTAATTTGTTGAACATTTCTGTGAATTCTTCATGGTATTTCTGTGCTATTTCTTTTGGTTCTATTCCTTCTTTTCTTGCTCTTTCTGTTATTGGTGTTCCATGTGTGTCTGAGCCTGATACATATAATACATTGTCTCCTTTTAGTCTATAGTATCTTGCTAATACATCTCCTGATATTAGCCCTGCTATGTGCCCTAAGTGTAATGAACTGTTTGCGTATGGCCACGCTCCTCCTATTATTATGTTTTGCTTCATTTTTATCACTTTCCCTTTCTATACTATTCTTTTATTTTAACTTATTTTATTTCTGGATTTGTTATTGATGTTTTATATTGTTCATACATTCTTGGTATTCCTGTTCCATATGATTCCACAAAATTTAGTTTGTGGAATATATTTACAAGATTAGGATTTTTCGATGATGAACTTCCAAATTATTATATCAATATTTTATAATTTTATCAAGCTTTTTGAACGTATTCGTTTTCTTAAATCCTCTAAGCTTAAAAATACTCTATTATAATAAAACCTTTCTTGGTCTTTTCTATGACTTCTTTCTACTCTTCCATTTAAATTTCTTAGAGATTTTTGTTTTTTATATCAAAAAAGAAGCTAGTCTATAGAATCAAACTAACTTCTTTCTCTTTTTTGATTTTGTCTAAAACTTAAAACTCTTTTATGTCAAGACTTTCAAATGGTTCGACGAAAATCGTTTATGGCTCCTCTTGTTGGACTCGAACCAACGACCTATCGGTTAACAGCCGAGCGCTCTACCAACTGAGCTAAAGAGGAATATATATAAATCTGGCAACAACTTATCTTTCCAGCAGGGTAACCCGCAAGTATTTTCAGCACACTTAGGCTTGACTTCTGTGTTCGGGATGG
>CAJKVD010000024.1 GCA_905203195.1 uncultured Clostridium sp.
TAGATGTAACTGAAAATTTGACATTAAAGCAAAAATATCAAGATTCACGTTCATGTGTGGAAATAATAATGATTGATAATTATGAAGAAAATATGCAATTGCTAGATAGTGAAGAAAAACCACAAATAATTGCAGAAATAGATAAAGCAATTTATGAATGGGTAAATGAATCTAATGGAGTATTAATAAAATCGGATAGAGATAGATATGTATGTGTTTTTGAACAAAGATATTTAAAAAATATTAAAGAAGATAAATTTAGTATATTAGATAAAATAAAAGAAGTTGATACAAGGGAAAAAGTACAATTTACTTTAAGTATAGCAGTTTCTAACGAGGGTGATACTAATAAAGATAAATATAAATCTGCACAAGTAGCCATGGATTTAGTTTTAGGTAGAGGTGGAGATCAAGCAGTAGTTAGAGAAAATGAGATTTATCGTTTCTTTGGTGGTAGGGCTCAAGAAGTAGAAAAACGTACTAAGGTAAAAGCAAGAGTAGTTGCACATGCTTTAGAAAATTTAATAAAAGAATCTGACAAGGTCATGATAATGGGACATACAAATCCTGATATTGATGCAATGGGTTCTAGTATGGGAATTTATCGTTTGGCAAAAAGTATGAATAAAAATGCATATATTATAAATAGTACTATTGGAACAGCTTTAGAAAATTTTAAAGAGGAATTAGCTAAAGATCCAGAATATGAAGATGTTTTAATTAGCAAAGAAGTTGCAATTGAAAATGTTGAAGAAAATACTTTATTGGTAATTGTTGATACACATAAAAAAAATTATGTGGAATCACAAGAATTATTAAAAAAGACAAAGAAAATAGTTATAATAGATCATCATAGGAGAAGTGCTGATTATATAGAAGATGTAACATTAACTTTCCAAGAAGTATATGCATCATCTGCTGCGGAGTTGGTAACAGAGCTTTTGCAATATACTGAAACAAAAGTGAATTTGAAAACTATAGAAGCGGAAAGTTTATATGCTGGAATTATGATGGATACAAAAAACTTTACTTTTAAAACTGGAGTTAGAACTTTTGAAGCAGCTGCATATTTACGTAAATGTGGTGTTGATATTATACGTGTAAAAAAATGGTTTCAAAGTGATTTAATAAGTTTTAATAAAATTGCAGGGATAGTAAAATCAGCAGAAATAGTTAATAATACTATTGCGATTGCTATTAATCCAATGAAAGAAAAGGATACAAGCATAGTATGTGCTAAAGCAGCAGATGAATTATTAACTATTAGTGATATTACGGCATCTTTTGTATTAGGACAAATGGATGATAAGATTTGCATTAGTGGGCGTTCTATAGGTGATGTAAATGTGCAAGTAATTTTAGAAAAACTTGGTGGCGGTGGTCATATTACTTTGGCTGGTGCCCAAGTTGAGGGAAAAACAATAGAAGAGGTTAAGCAAGAATTAATTTCAAAAATCAATGAATATTTTTCTGAACTTGAAAATTAATTTGATTATTTATGAAAGGTGTGAGTTAAAAGTGAAAGTTATATTAAAAGACAATATTAAAGGTGTAGGGAAAAAAGATGAGGTAATAAATGCATCAGATGGATATGCTCGTAATTTTTTATTTCCTAAAAATTTAGCAGTTGAAGCCAATGCAGAGAATATGTCAAAATTAAAAGCAAAACAAAATTCAACAGCATTTAAAAAAGGTCAAGAAAAAGAAGAAGCAGAAAAAATTTCAGATAAAATGCAAAAAATAATGCTTACAATGCATGTTCGTGCTGGTGAAAATGGAAAAATTTTTGGAGGAGTTTCTTCTAAAGAAATCGCAGAAGAATTGCAAAAAACATACAAAATAAATGTTGATAAAAAGAAGATAGATTTAAAAGAAACAATTAAAGAGTTGGGAATGAGGACAGTAGAAATTAGATTATATGAAGGTGTTATTGCTAAACTTAAAGTGAATGTTGTTTCTGGAAAATAATGCATGAAAAGAGGTAGTGAAAATGGAACTAGGAAAAGTACCACCACATGATTTAGAGGCTGAACAAGCTGTAATAGGAAGTATGTTAACAGATAATGAGGCAGTAACTAATAGTATAGAAGTTTTAAAACCTGAAGATTTTTACAGAGCTGATAATAGGATTATATTTGAGTCAATGTTAAATCTTTATGGTAGATCAGAACCAATAGATATTATTACAGTTAAGTCTGAGTTAGAATCAATGGGAAAATTTGATCAAGTTGGTGGTTTAGAATATTTGGCAGAATTACCAGATAAAGTTCCTACAACTGCTAATGTGCAAAAATATATTAAAATAGTAGAAGACAAATCTTCATTAAGAAGTTTAATTAAAACTGCAAATGAAATTATAGAATTAGGTTATGATCCAACTGAAGATGTTAATGATATAATGGAAGGAGCAGAAAAGAAAGTTTTTAATTTAACGCAAGGAAAAAATCAAAAGGGATATTCAGCTATAAAAGATGTTTTGGTAGATAGTTTTACACAATTAGAAGAATTGTATAATAGAAAACAACATATTACTGGTGTTCCAAGTGGTTTTGCAGATTTGGATTATAGAACAGCTGGATTTCATGGTTCAGAACTTATTTTGGTTGCGGCAAGGCCTGCCATGGGAAAATCTGCTTTTGCTTTGAATATTGCTACAAATGCAGCAGTTAGAGCAGATACACCTGTTGCTATATTTAGTTTAGAGATGTCAAAAGAGCAGATGGTTAATAGAATTTTGTGCAGTGAGGCCATGGTTGATAGTAATAAGGTTAGAACAGGTAAATTAGAAGAAGAAGATTGGGGAAAATTGGCAGAAGCTATAGGACCACTTTCTTCTGCAGAGATGTATATAGATGACACACCTGGTATTTCTATTACTGAAATTAGGGCAAAATGTAGAAAATTAAAAATTGAAAAAAATATAGGATTGGTTGTAATAGATTATTTACAATTAATACAAGGTTCAAATAAAAGAAGTAATAGTCGTGAGCAGGAGATTTCTGAAATAAGTCGTTCTTTAAAGATTTTGGCTAAAGAACTAAATGTTCCTGTAATTGCATTATCACAGTTATCAAGGGCAGTAGAGCAAAGACCAGATCATAAACCAATGCTTTCTGATTTACGTGAATCTGGAGCTATAGAGCAAGATGCTGATATTGTTATGTTTTTATATCGTGATGATTATTATAATCCAGATAGTGAAAAGAAAAATATTGCAGAAGTTATTATTGCTAAACATAGAGGTGGTTCAACTGGAAGTGTTGACTTAGGATGGTTTGGTACATATACAAAGTTTGTTAATTTGGAAAAAAGATTTGATTAGTAAAATTCAGTAAAAGTATATAAAATTTTAATTATATTGATTTAATGAATTGTGAGGGGAATGAATATTTTGAAAGAAAAAGTCATGAGTACAATTACTAAAAATAATTTGATACAAAATGGTGATAAGCTGGTTCTTGCTGTTTCAGGAGGGCCAGATTCTTTGGCTATGTTAAATGTTCTATTAGATATTAAAAAAAGTGAAAGAGTAGATTTTGAATTTGTCGTAGCACATGTTAATCATATGATAAGAAAAGAAGCTATTGATGATGAAAAATTTGTTAAAGATTTTTGTAAAAAAAATAATATATTGTGTTTTGTAAAAAGAGTTGATATTCCAAAAATTTCTAAAGATAAGAAAATAGGGACAGAAGAAGCTGGCAGATATGCACGTTATGAATTTTTTGATGAAGTTTTGGATAATACAAATTCTAACAAAATAGCTATTGCACATAATAAAAATGACAAAGTAGAAACAATTTTAATGAACTTATTGCGAGGTTCTGGAGTTTCTGGACTAAAGGGAATAGAATATATAAAGAATGGAAAGTATATAAGACCATTATTGGATTGTACAAGAAAAGAAATTGAGGATTATTGTTATAAAAAAAATTTAAATCCAAGAATTGATAAAACAAATTTTGATAATACATATACACGTAATAAGGTTCGAAATGTTGTAATTCCGTATGTTCAACAGGAATTTAATCCTAATATTATTGAGACATTAAATAGACTATCTGAGCTTGTGAAAGAAGAAGAAAATTATGTTGATGAACAAGTAGAGAAAGCCTATAGTGAGATGGTAATAGAAGAAAAGCTTATGGATTATAAAGATAAGCCTTATATTTTATTAAAATTAAAAATTTTTAATACTCAGGAAAGAGTCATAAAATCAAGAGTTTTGTTATATACTATTAAGAGATTATTGGGTAATGTACAAGGAATAGAAAAAATTCATATTGATGATGTTATAAAATTATGTGAAAGGAATGTTGGAAATAAGTATTTAACTCCAAATAAAAATTTAAAGATTTTTTTGAACAACGGAAAAATTTATTTTATAGACCAAAGATGACTATCCGTAGATCTTATTATTAAGGGGATATATTTGTCACAAAAAAGACACAAAAAAATACTTGAAAAAGCAAAATTTATATGATATATAATCAAGTATTCAAAGACAGCCCATGTGTTTGGGATTCAAAAGGAGGAAAAGATAGTGAAAAATAATATAAAGACATTAGCTATGTGGTTAATTATCGGAGTGATTTTTATTATTGTTTTATCATCTGTAATGGAAAATTCTAATAAAAAAATGAAATATTCTGATTTAATTACCAAAATAAATGAAGGAAAAGTTGAAGCAGTACAAATAGAATCTGATGGAAAAACTGCCAATGTTGAACTTTCGGATGATAAAAATATAAAACAAGTAAATATTCCTAATATCGAAAGTTTTATGAATTATACAGAAGATTTTGTAAAAAATGGATCATTTACTTTAGAAGAAAAATCTGAATCTATTTTTGTTACAATACTTGGATTGTTAACACCATTTGGATTGTTAATAATTTTCTTTATCTTTTGGTTTATTATGATGGGTGGCCCAAACTCAAATCAAGCAGGTGGTAAAACATTAAGCTTTGGAAAAAGTAAAGCTAGAATGATGACTTCAGCTGATAAAAATAAAGTTACATTTGATGATGTAGCAGGTGTAGATGAAGAAAAAGAAGAATTAGAAGAAATAGTACAATTTTTAAAGAATCCAAAGAAATTTACAGATATGGGAGCAAGAATACCTAAAGGAGTTTTATTAGTAGGACAACCTGGTACAGGAAAAACTTTATTGGCAAAAGCAGTTGCTGGAGAAGCAGGAGTTCCATTCTTTATTATAAGTGGTTCAGATTTCGTTGAAATGTTTGTTGGTGTTGGAGCTTCAAGAGTTAGAGATTTATTTGATGAGGCAAAAAGAAATGCACCTTGTATAGTGTTTATAGATGAAATAGATGCAGTTGGACGTCAAAGAGGAGCTGGACTAGGTGGAGGACATGATGAAAGAGAGCAAACATTAAATCAATTATTAGTTGAAATGGATGGCTTTTCTGAAAATGAAGGTGTTATTGTATTAGCAGCAACTAATAGACCAGATGTTTTAGATAAGGCATTATTAAGAGCAGGAAGATTTGATAGACAAATAGTAGTTGGATTGCCTGATGTAAAAGCAAGGGAACAAATATTAGAAGTTCATTCAAGAAAGAAAAAATTAGCAGATGATGTTGATTTAAAAATAATCGCAAAAAATACATCTGGATTTGCTGGAGCAGATTTGGAAAATGTTTTAAATGAAGCAGCTTTGTTAGCAGCAAGAAGAAACTTAGCAGAAATTGGAATGAAAGAAATTGAAGATGCGATGGTCAAAGTTACAATGGGACCAGAAAAGAAAACAAGAGTAAGAAGTGAAAAAGAAAATAGATTGGTTTCTTATCATGAGGCTGGTCATGCAGTTGTTAGTCATTATTTGACTACACAAGATCCAGTACATCAAATTTCTATAGTACCTAGAGGAATGGCAGGTGGATACACAATGTATCGTCCTACTGAAGATAAAAACTTTATGTCTAAAACAGAGATGGAAGAAAATATTGTATCTTTACTTGGAGGTAGAGTTGCAGAAGCTCTTATATTAAATGATATTTCAACAGGTGCAAGTAATGATATAGAACGAGCTACACAAATTGCAAGAAGTATGGTTACAAAATATGGTATGAGTGATAGAATTGGAACTTTAACATTAGGTTCTAGTCAAAATGAAGTATTTTTAGGTAGAGATTTTGCTCAATCTAAGGAATATTCTGAAGAGACAGCAGCTATTATTGACGAAGAAGTTAAGAAAATAGTTGATAAAGCCTATAATGAAGCTAAACAAATTTTGACAGAACATGTTGATAAATTACATGCTGTAGCGGGTGTTCTTCTAGAAAAAGAGAAAATTGAGGCAGATGAGTTTGAAGCAATATTTGCATAGAATGTAGGGGATATTAGTAATGAAAAATTATTATGAAATTTTGCAAGTAGATGAGAAAGCATCATCAGAGATTATAGAGAAAGCATATAAAGTTTTGGTAAAAAAATATCATCCTGATTTACAAAAAGATATTAAAAGGAAAGAATTGTTAGAAGATAAATTAAAGCAAATTAATGAGGCTTATGACATTCTTTCTGACTCTTTTTTAAGAGAACAATATGATGCAGAATTACTTAGACAAAGGGATGAAGAATTAAAGAGTAAATATGGTGAAAAATATTATGGTACAGAGAAAACAAAATTTTATGATACCAATTCTAATAAAAGGCAGCAATATTATTCGGAAAAAATTAATATGCGTAAACAAGAATTTGATGAACAGCAAGAAAGAAAAAGACAAGCACAAAATTTGGGAACAATAGATGGTGTAATAGATCTTGTAAAGGAATTATATAGTAATCGTCCGAAAAGAAAAGATTTTGCAAATATGACTAAGAAAGATATTTTTGCTATTTTACTAACTGTAATAATTGTCTTGATTATTGGCATTATTTTATGGTTTATACCTTTTACAAATGGTTGGATAAGAGAAATTCTTTTTGAAAATCCTATTTCAAAATTATTTCAATAATCTCAAAAATCTCTATTGACAAGCATTTATCTTTAATGTATAATGTATACTGTTAAGGGTTATCCCACATACAGATCCGAACGACCGGAAGGAGGGGAATATAAATGTCAGAGATTAAAGTAAATAATGGAAATATAGAAGAAGCCTTAAAAAGGTTTAAAAGACAATGTGCTAGAAATGGAGTTATGCAAGAAGTTCGTAAGAGAGAGCATTATGAAAAACCAAGTGTAAAAAGAAAAAAGAAATCAGAGGCTGCAAGAAAAAGAAAATTTTAATTTAGTAAAGAGGGGGAAACTAAGTAATATAATACTTGGTTCTCCTTTTTTGTTATAGAAAGATATGATTTTATACTAACACAATGTATAAATTTATATAAAATGATAAAAATATTAAGAATTATAAAATAATATTAAATTTTAAGAGAGGAATGGTTTTGATGGAATATAAAGTAAAGGAAATTAAAGATGGTATAAAATTACATCTAATAAATAATGATAAATTTAAAACAAATTTGATTTCTGTTTTTTTAACAACAGAACTAAATAGAGAAAATGTTACTAAAAATGCTTTGATACCGGCAGTTTTAAGAAGAGGGTCTGAAACTATGCCTACACAAGAAGATATTAGCAGAGAGATGGAGGAAATGTATGGAGCTTCATTTAATTGTGGTATAGATAAAAGAGGAGATAATCAAGTTTTAAAGTTTTATATGGAAACAGTAAATGATAATTTTTTGCCGGATAATTCAGAAAATATGCTTGAAAAAAGTATAAATAAAATTTTAGAAATAATTTTCAGACCATTGATACGTGATAATAGTTTTTATGAAGAATATGTAGAGCAAGAAAAAGAAAATTTAAAACAAATAATACAAGGAAAAATAGATAATAAAGCAAATTATGCAATAGAAAGATGTATAGAAGAGATGTACCAAGACAAGCCTTTTGCATTATATAAATTTGGATATATAGAGGACTTAGAAAATATTAATGGTAAAAATTTATATGCGTATTATAAAAAATTAATCAATAATTCTAAAATAGATATTTTTGTATCAGGAATTGTAGGAGAAGATATTATAGAGAAAATAGAAACTAATTCTGAAGTTATAGCTTTAGCTCAAAGAGAACCAATTTATGCAAAACCATCTTTAAAGGTAGAAGTAAATAATGATGGTAAAGTTGTTAAAGACTCAATGAGTATTACACAGGGAAAATTAGTTTTAGGTTTAAATGTAAATGTAGACAATTTTGATCAACAATTTGATGTTATGA
>CAJKVD010000025.1 GCA_905203195.1 uncultured Clostridium sp.
CCTCTTTTCCATTAACATCTGAACTAATTTCTTTTAGTTCATCTACTGCAACTTTTACTGCTTTATCAATTCCTCTTTTCATTGTCATTGGGTCTGCACCTGCTGCTACATTTTTTACTCCTTCTTTTATCATACTTTGTGCTAAAACAGTCGCTGTTGTAGTTCCATCACCTGCTACATCATTTGTTTTTTCAGATACTTCTTTTACAATTCTTGCACCCATATTTTCAAATTTATCTTCCAATTCTATTTCTTTTGCTATTGTTACACCATCATTTGTAATTAAAGGTGCTCCAAAACTTTTATCTAAAACTACATTTCTTCCTTTTGGTCCTAATGTTACTTTAACTGTATCAGCTAATTTGTTTACTCCCTCTAACAAAGATTTTCTAGCTTCTTCTCCGAATTTAATTTGTTTTGCCATTTTATATCATCCTTTCTTAAATTAATTTAGACAATTACAGTCCATTATTCTTTTTAGATTCCTTATTCTACAATTGCTAAAATATCATCTTGTTTTACTATTAAATATTCTTCTCCTTCATATTTAACTTCTGTTCCTGCATATTTGCTAACTATTATATTATCTCCTTTTTTTACTGCCATTTCTTCTAGTTTTCCATCTACTTTTTCTCCTGGTCCAACTTCTATTACTTCAGCTATTTGTGGCTTTTCCTTTGCAGCACTTGCTAGTATTATTCCACTTTTTGTTGTTTCTTCTCCTTCTTTCATTTTTATTAACACTCTGCTTCCTAATGGTTTAATCATATTAATTACCTCCTTATATTTTGCTAATTAATTGAATTTTAGCACTCTTTTTGTTTGACTGCTAATAATATATACCCTATTTTTTCCATTGTCAAGTACTTTTTTTACTTTTCACAAAACTTTCACATTTATATATTATTTAACTTGCAAAAATTTTATGCCCAATAGAACAAAAGTAAAAATTAATAGCATCATAAAAGTAGAGCTTAGAATAATCTAAGCTCTACCGAGGTCCTTAAAATAAATTAGTTGTTAAAATTGGTCTTCGACCTTTATTTTTTACTAAACCAACATATGTAATCAGTTCTTGTAAATATTTTTGATATTTAACATAATCGTCTTCTAATGTTGCTTCAGCAAAACCACCTTGAATCTGGCCTACACCAGAAATCACTCTAGTTTTATTTACAATATCATTAGGAGTATCAGAATCACTCCAATCTTCATTTACAACTTCCACAATAATTGCTGTTCCTTTAGCAACACTCTTTCGAGTTTCTTTGATGATTTTAGTATTTAAAGATTGTTTGTATTTTTCAAATACTGCATCTAAATCTCCTTCTACCATTGTTCTAATAACCAAAGGATTACCTTTTAATGCAACAAAATATGTTTGTACACCAGTTTCTACATTAGTAGCATATATGCTACCAACTTCCCATTCAAGGTCTTCCCAATTCCGTTTTGTGTTGTCTTTTTTTCTTTTTGCCATAATAACATGGACCTCCTTAGTATAATAAAATTTTTTAGTACAAATATATTATACACCAAAATCTCAAAATTTTCAACATCTAAAATTATTGTCCAAAATTATAGTTTTTAGAGAACCATGACATATAATCAAATGCATCTAATGTATTTGGCAAATCATATGTTACACCTTGTGTATCTACTGTAATAGATGTTACTACTGGTGGATTTACTGGTGTACTAACCTCTGATTTTGAACTATCACCCTTTTCAGAATCAGCAGCTTTTACCTCTACACCTTCTATTTTATGTACAACATCCATTCCTTCTATAACTTTTCCAATAGGTGTATATAATCCATTTAAACCTGCATTTTCTTTTGTCATTATAAAGAATTGAGCATTACCAGAATTATATGATTCATCTTTCAAATCTGATGAATATTGAGTATAATCTGCTCTTGCAACACCAACTACTCCTTCTTCAAACTTTATTGTATTATTTACACCATTTGCAACAAATTCACCTTTAATTCCATATTCTTTATCTTCTCCACCATCTTTTAAATCACTTAATTTAGCACCTGTTGTTCCATCTCCATCTTTAGTTCCAGCTTGTATCATAAAATCTTTAATTACTCTATGGAATTTTGTTCCATTATAAAATCCTCTATTAGCTAAATTTACAATATTAGCTACATTTTGTGGTGCATGATCTGGATATAATTCCATTTTTACTGTTCCAAATCCTTCTACTTCCATTGTTAAAATTGGATTCTTTACCTCCATAGTTGCTTTTTTATAATATCCATATCCTAATATTCCTATTAATACTATAATAGCTATTGCTACTACTATCCATATAATTGTTTTAATTTTATCTTTCATTTTTCTAAATTCCTTTCCTTTTTTATTTATACAACAACATTATCAAATACAAACTGTTCTTGCATTCTTCTTAATGATTGTTTTATTGTTCTTGCTCTAACCTCACCAATTCCATCAACTTCATCTAAGCTTTCTATATCTGCTGCTAAAATATGTTGAAAAGATTTATATGAAGAAACTAAATTTTCTACTATATTACTTGGCATTCTTGGTATTTTACTTAATATTCTATATCCTCTTGTATATACACCTACTTCATCATAATTATCAAAATTTTCATAACCCAATAATTTAGCAATAGTTGTTTCTTTGGTTAAATCCTCATATGGTACTTCTGACAATTCTTCCATAGCTGTTTCTGGCGTTTTTTTCTTTTTAGTAACTGCTATATAATCTTTTATAATAAGCAATTCTTCCTTTTCTACACCACCTATTAATTCCTCTAACTGCATTTTTACAAGACTACCCTCATTTCCTCATTCATAAATCTGACTCTGTATATCTTCTACTATTCTCATTACCATTTCAGCTCTTTGAATTGCTACTATTACATTTTCTAATGTTACTATATCATTAAATTCATATTCATTTAATATGCTTAATTTACTATCAAATACTTTTTTGTATCTTTCTAATGTCTGTACTCCCTGATTTGCCTTATTTAATACAACATCTGTATCTTCTAATATATAACGATTATTTCCTTTAAAAATCGTTATAATATTTCTTCTTTGAGAAATACTTATAACAAGTTCTCCTGTTTGCTTTGCAGTTCTTTCTGCTGTTCTATGCCTTGTACCAGTTTCTCTTGTTTCTATTTCTCTTGATGGTATTAATTGTGCATTTGCAAATAATATTCTTTTTAAATCTCCACTTAATACTATTGCACCATCCATTTTGGCCAATTCATAAAGTTTAGATGAACTATATTCCTCATTAATTGCAAAACCACCATCAACTAATTCTTTAATAACATCAGTATTATCTGTAATTAATAATAATGCTCCTGTTTTTGCTCTTAATATATTTTCTAGTCCATCTCTTATAGGAGTTCCTGGTGCTATTAATTTTAAAATTTCCGTAATTGGTTTTTCTGTATTTTTCCTCAAACTGTGGTTACCTCCTTTATCAAAATAATTTGAATATACTAAATAATTCCTACTTTTCTTAATGCTTCTTGTACATCTTTCACACCTATTATATCCAATTTAAATTTATCTTTCAAGAGTTTTTTGTTACTTTCTGGAATTATACATTTCTTAAACCCTAATTTTTCTGCTTCCTTTATTCTTTTTTCTATCATATTTACTCTTCTAACCTCACCAGTTAAGCCAACTTCTCCTATTATTACACAATCTTTTGATATTGGTTTATTTTTATATATTGACGAAACAACCATTATTATTCCTAAATCCACAGAAGGCTCATTCAATCTTAACCCTCCAACAACATTTACATAAACATCCTGGCTGCCTAAACTTAGCCCTGTTTTTTTCTCAATTACAGCTATTAATATTGCTAATCTATTAAAATCTATTCCATTTGCCGTTCTTTTTGGAAATCCAAAAACACTCTGTGTTGTCAATGCTTGCAATTCTACAAGCATTGGCCTTGTACCTTCCATACATGCAACAATACATGAACCTGCTGGATTATCTTCTCTTTCGGAAATTAATACATCTGAAGGATTAGTTATTTCACACATTCCTTCTTCTCTCATTTCAAACATTCCTATCTCATTTGTTGAGCCAAACCTATTTTTTACTCCTCGCAAAATTCTATACGAAAAATACCTTTCTCCTTCCAAATATAGAACCGTATCAACCATATGTTCTAAAACTCTTGGTCCTGCAATATTTCCTTCTTTTGTTACATGCCCTATAATTATAGTTGTAATATTCCTTGATTTGCAAATTCTCATTACCTGTGATGTTATTTCTCTTACTTGACTTACACTTCCTGCTGCTGCAGTTAATTCGTCTGAATACATTGTTTGAATAGAATCTATTATTACAAGTTTAGGATTAACCTCTACTATAGCTTCATTTACTATATCTATATCAGTTTCTCCTAAAAATAAAATATCTTCATTATTTATACCCAATCTGTCTGCCCTTAATTTTATCTGTTCTGCAGATTCTTCCCCTGATACATAAAGTACTTTGCCTTCTCCTTTTACCTTATTACAAATTTGTAAAATTAATGTAGATTTTCCAATTCCTGGTTCTCCACCTAATAATATTAATGAACCTTTAACTAAGCCTCCACCCAAAACTCTATCTAATTCATCAAACCCTGTTGATGTCCTTATTGTTTCTTTTGCCTCATATGTATTTAATTTCTGTGGTTTTGTTTTTTCTTTAGCTATCGCTCCTGCTTTATTTTTGCTTTCTACTACTTTTTGTTCAAAAAAAGTATTCCAACTATTGCATGCTGGACATTTTCCTAACCATTTTCCTGATTCATATCCACACTCATTGCACACAAATACTGTTTTATTTTTCATCTATTCCTCCGTTATAAAATATACTAGTAATTCTTTCTCACATTACTTAAAAAGTATAGCATAATTTTTATAATCTTGCTATACTTTTTTCTTATTTTACTATTTCATTAGCTTATTATTTTCCAAATGTTACTTCTTGGAATAAAAAGTCATGCACCTTTTCCCATGTTATTTCTTGGTGTAAAAATTCGTTAATTTCATCTTCAACTTTTTGTTGTGCTGGTGTTAACTCAACTCTAATCTCTTTGTTCCAATCAATTTCTTGTAACCAAAAAGCTTTAAATTTATTCCAAAAGCCATTTTTTACTGGTAAATCTTTTCTTCTAATCGTTCCTGCATATTCTGTTTTTTCTCTATTTCCAAAATTTCCAGCTTGTTCTTGACCTTTATTGTTAAATTGTACCCCTCCGAAAACTCCTGATACTTTATTTTCTTTACCAAATTCAGCCATATCTTTTTCCTCCTTTGTGGTTTTTTATTCTTTTCTTATTTATACTATATTTAACAAAATTTATCAAGCTTTTTTTGTTGTTTTTTTATTATTTTTATATTACATTTTTGTTACATTTTTGTAACATTTGCAAATTTTAAATTTTTGTATTATAATTTTAAACATAAAAACTATTTTTTATATGAATTGGAGGTTCGTATGGACTATTCTATTAACAAAATGGATATAACTGATTTAGATAACATAAAAAGCACTTTAAGTACTGAATTTGATGATTTTTGGTCATACCAAATTCTAAAAGAAGAACTTAATTCTAAAAATTCATACTACTTTGTTATAAAAGATTCAAAATCAAATATCTTAGGATTTACTGGAATAAAAATAATTTTCGATGAAGCTGAATTAATGAACATTGTCGTAAAAAAAAGCTTAAGAAAAATTGGAATAGGTTCAACTCTTTTAAACTACATTATTAAATTTGCTAAAAATTCAAATATTTCTATTATCCATTTAGAAGTCAATGAAATTAATTCAAGTGCGATTAATTTATATAAAAAAGTTGGTTTTAAAAAAGTTGGTTTTCGCAAACATTATTATGGCGAAAACAATTGTATTTTAATGAATATTATAATATAAAACGGAGGTTAATATGAAAATTTTAAGTATTGATACAGCTAGTAATATATGTGGTGTTTCTATTTTAGAAGACCAAAAAATCATCTGCTCATTAGATTCTAACACAGGTAAAACGCACTCAGAAAATTTAATGCCTATGATAAAATCAGCATTTGATAAAACAAGTTTTAATTTAAATAATATTGATTTAATTGTTTGTGATAAAGGTCCTGGCTCTTTTACAGGACTTAGAATAGGAATTGCAACTGTAAAGGCTTTTTGTGACAGTAAAAAAATATCATATAAAGGTGTTTCTTCTTTACAAAGCTTAGCATATAATTCAAAACAAGTTTATGGTAACAACTTTTCCGGACTAGTTTGTAGTATTATTGATTGCAAAAATTCAAATTGTTATTTTGCATTATATGAATTTAAAAAAGGAATTTGCCACACATTAATTGATCCTACTGCTGATACAATAGAAAATGCTTTAAATGCATTAAAAAATTACTCAAATATATTATTTGTAGGTGATGGTGCAATAATTTATTGCGATTTAATTAAACAGATTTATTCTAATAGCACTTTTTTTGAAAATGTTTCTGACAATAATCTTAATTCTTATTCTTTAGCTTTAGCTGGATATGATATTTTTATAAAAAATGGTTCAGATTCAAACCTTCTACCTTTATACCTTAGAAAGCCACAAGCTCAAAGACAATTAGAAGAAAAATTACAATCCAACACTAAATAATTTAAAATCAAATATTAACATTATTATAAAACAAAAGCGGACATTAATATCAATAATATTTAGAATATTTTAATGTCCGCATCTTTATTCTCGCACAGAAATTTGCTTTGCAAATTTCTATGCATTGTTATTTTTTATACATATTTTTCAATACTCAATACTGTTCTACCACTTCTTGTACTGCCTTTTATTTCTTTTACTACAAATCTGCCTTTTCCTCTAATAGTAATAACATCACCCATTTTTATTAATTTTGATGGTTTTGTCTCACATTGACCATTTACAAAAACTCTTTCTTGAGCCATAATTTGAACCACTTTACTCCTTGAAGTATTTGCTAAATCAGAAGCTATGTTATCTAGTCTAAGTGATGGAACTATTATATCCATTTGTTCTACTTTTATTTGAGGAATTTTTAATTCTGATATACTCATAACATTTATTTTACTATTTTGAAATCTTGTAAGTGTTTCCAACTCTTTTGATAATAATTCTGCTATTTCTTGTTTAACTATAATATCTGCTCCATCATCTGATACCAAAATATCGCCTACTTTCTCACGTTTCATTCCTAATTTTACTATTCCACCCAAATAATTTCTATGAGAATATTTTCCTATTTCTTCTTTTCCAAGTTGAATTCTTATAATTTCAACAAATTTTTCATAATTCTTTTTAATCATATCTTCATCATATTTTTCTGGATATGCTATAAATATATTCCTTTCTGCGTTTTCATATCCACCATATAAAATATAATTTTGAAATTGATTTTTATTTAAAAATCTTTTTGTTAATGCTACTTGATACATGTCCAAAAAATCTTTATAATGTCCTTGCCCTTTTTTATTTGATATTTCAATCTTATCCAATATATGTGACAATAATATCCTATCTTCTGGCTTTCTATATTCCTTTAAAATATCTTGCTTATCCATTATTTTTTGCTCCTTCTAAATATATTTTTTCTAACTGTTCAACTGTTCCATGTTGTATAAATTCATCTGGATATGCCTGTGTTTCAACATCTAATAACATTTTTTCTTCTGCTATTATTTCTTTTACAGCTGTAGATAAACCATTTATTCTTGTCCCATCTTCAATAATTATTACTTTATTTGACTGCTTTAATCTTTTAAATATACTTTCTTTGTCTAAAGGTTTTAGAAATCTTGCATTTATTATGCAAACATCATTTCCAACTTTTTCTTCACTTTTTGCCACATTCATAGCTCTTGAAACCATTTTTCCTATTGCAATTATTGTTATCTTTTTTTGATTTTTATTATTATCTTTTTTAAAGTCTTTTATAATTTCTGCTTTTCCTGTCTCTATCTTTTCATGTTTTTCAAACTTTACATTTTTGTCCTCTCCACCTCTTGGATATCTAATCACAATAGGTCCGTTATAATTTATAGCAAACTCTAACATATCTTCAAATTCTCTAAAATCTTTAGGAGCCATTATTGTCAAATTAGGTACAATTCTAAAAAAAGCCATATCTAGCAAACCTTGATGTGTTTCACCGTCTGCTCCAACAATGCCAGCTCTATCTACACA
>CAJKVD010000026.1 GCA_905203195.1 uncultured Clostridium sp.
GGAAAAGAAAATAAAGCTTACGAACAACACGGAGCAAGTCCTTCACTAGACTATCAAAGTCCAATAAAAACTGTTGGTAGTAATATAAATATATTTGATATTACAAAGTATGATTATAGAAACTTTAATGAAGCTAGTGTAGAAATTACTGACAGTACTAATTTTAGAATAATTGCAACAACATCGAAAAACGCAAACAATGCGGTTGGTTTTAAAATAATGGATTTAACAAAATATGCAGGTAAAACACTAACTTTAAAAACAAAAGTAAAATCTAATACAAGCACAAACAAAGGATGTTTAGTATTAAGACAAAATAATACGGATTATACTGGAACAAAATCAAATGAAAAATATGATGAAACTCAGAATACAACAGACGGTGTAATTACATTGCAATATAAAGTAGCAGATACTATAAATGATAGTAATAGATATTTATTTGCTTGGTTTTTTGCAACGCGAGGCAGTGATTGTAATGCGAATGATTATGTTGATTATAAAGTTAAAATAGCAGAAGGTGCAGAAGTAGGGGAATATAGTCAATATGCTCAAGGATCATCTAAGGCTATAATAGAAAATTCTGATAAGACACAAAAACAAGAGTATATTATGCCAGTACGAGAAGAGATGCTAACAGATGATTATCTTGATTGGGACAATGGAGAAGAAGTACATTGTTGGAATAAACTAGTTTTAAATGGAACTGAAAACGATTCTTATTTTAGTGTAGCGAGCAATGGAGAATATGCAGTAATAAATTGCTTAAATATTTTAGAAAATGGAAAAAAAGTAGACGAAAACAAAATATTATGTGATAAGCTAGTTTCAAAATATGGAGATACTTCTAATACAGAACATATAAGAAATGCAAGTTCTAATTATCCGAACAATATTGTTATATATATAAAATCTTCAAGATTAGAAGAAAGCACAGTAGCAGCATTTAAAAAATACTTATCTACTAATAACATTACTATTTATTATAAAACAGCAACAGAAACAAGACTAAAATTCACAGACGAACAAAAAGCAGTAGTAACAGAAATACAGAAAGCAACTAGTTATGAAGATACAACACATATTTATTCAACAGATGAATTAAGTCCAGTTTTTGATGTAGAAGCAGTAATAAACTTAAAGAAATTAATAGCAAATATATCAACAACAGCAGAGGGGGAAAGATAGTGCAAGTATTAGAGTTTTTAAAAGATTATTGGTTTCTAATTACATTTCTGGGTACATTTTCGATTGGAATGTTTAGTTTTTGCATGTCAATGATAGAAGCAACAAAGTGTAGCCTGAGAAATGATATATTGACTATATATGATAGATGCAAAGAAGATAAAAAGATAACACATTATGAATTAGAGAGCATACAGCATAGTGCAGAAATTTATTTTAAACTAAAAGGTAATTCATTTATAGAAGCATTAATGGAAAAAGTAAAAGAATTTGAAATAACTGATTAGGAGGAGAGAAAATTGAAAAATAAATTAGAAGAAATATTTAAAAGTAAAACAAAAACAATAAGCTTGATAGTAGCAATATTAGTATCAGTATCTATATTGTTAAATGTTTATTTAGAATATAATGAAACTGGACAAGTTGATACAAATAAGATATCAGAAGCCATAAGTACAGTAGTAGATGAAATAAATAAATCTAGTACAGAGATACCAAATCTAACAGAAACAGACGAGCAAAGTTTAGAAGTTCAGGAAACAGAATCAGAAGGGTTTGAAGAACAAGGGATTATTGCTTATGAAGGTTCAGAAAAAACACCAAATGTTCAAGTTGGAGAATACGCAGGATTAACATACTATTCTCAATTAGATAGTAGATGGTCTAATAAAATGTATTCTAGTATAGAAAATAAATCACAAACAATAGGTTCAAGTGGCTGTGGACCTACATCAGCAGCAATGGTAGTGTCTAGCATAAAAGGAAATATAACACCAGACACAATGGCAGAATTATATACAAAATATAGTTATAGAAGTGCAAATCAGGGAACATATTGGAGCGCTTTTAAGTGGACAGCTGATATATTTGATATTGGGTACAGTGAATGTTATAAATTAGATGATGCAGTAACAAAATTAAAAGATAATAATTATATAATAGCAAGTTGTAATCAAGGTTTATTTACATATGGAGGACATTTTATAGTTTTAATTGGTGTAGAAGGAGATTATATAAAAGTATATGATCCATATTTGTATAATGGAAAATTTGATGTATCTAGCCGTAGAGGATTAGCAACAGTAAATGGTAATACAGTATATGTATCAATAGAAAACTTTAGAGAGTATGCAAATTATCAAAAATTTTTCTGTTTCAAAAATAATAGAACAGACACAAAAGAAAACACAACTACAACAACAGTGACAGATAAAGTAGAATCTAATATAAATAAAGTAAATTATCAAGTTAAAATAATAGCAAATGGTGGTTTGAATATAAGAAGTGGAGCCAGCACATCATATTCAAGAGTTGGTGGATATGCAAAAGGCTCAATAGTAACTGTATTAGCAGAGTCAAACAACTTTGGAAAAACAAACTTAGGATGGATTTCATTAGCTTATACAACTAGATATACAGCTGTTGTAAAAAATGAAACGGCTCAAAAATATACTACAGGAACATATAGAGTTAATGCAAATATATTAAATGTTCGTACTGGTCCTAGTACAAAATATAAAATAAAGAGTTATAAACAATTAACAGCTAATGCAAGATATCAGAATAAAAAATTAGGAAATCAATATACTAATGGATTAAAACGAGGAGTAATAACAACAGTTACTAAAATTCAAAATGGATTTGGTTTAACTCCAAGTGGATGGATGGCATTAGGTTATTGTACAAAAATGTAAAGTAAAAGGCAGATATTATTCTGCCTTTATAACTTTGTTATTATCATCTATTGTAAATTTAAAAAATGATTGTTCAAATAAATTATTGCCAAGAATATATGAATAAATATTTCCAAAAGCAGATTCATAATTTTTAGGACTATTATGATTAAATGAATTTAAAATATTTGAACAATCAGATTCAGGAACACAAATTTTAAAATGAATTAATTTTTTTGGTTATCGGACAAAGTTGAGTAATCAAAATTTTTATCATCAGTAATAAAATATAAATATTCTTTATAAAGTGGATCGCTATTGCTTCCATGTTTTTCTAAAAATATATATTTCATATAAATACCTCCTTTTTTTCACACTATATCACATAAAAAATAAAAATATTGTCGAATTTTGTCACAAATACAAAATTATCAAAAACGCTGAAAAATCAAGGTATATAACTACATTAAATAAAAAATAAAATAGCTTAAAATTGATTTTAAAAGGTCAAAAAATGGCTGAAATTAGGCAATTTTTTGCTTGAAATTACATAAAATTTGTGTTATAATATTGACAGGAAGAAAAAGAAATGTTACAATTTCATTACAAAAAATTAACTTTTTTGTAACATTAGATAAAAAACTTGACATTCTAGGAATACATGTGATAAAAATACAATTAATGAATATAATAAAAAATAAGGAGCAAAGCTCCTTACAGATTAGTTTGCTAATCTATGTTATCGTTTGTGGAGTTTGTGTTAGTGGCACTTACTTCACTTTTTTTGCTATCAATTGGAACAAATGACAGCCTGGCTTCGAATCCTTTAGCCAATTTGGCAGAACCAGATTTCATTTCCTTGAAAAAGTTTGTGACTTTTTCAAATAAAAAGCCTAAAGAAAAGATTATAACTGTTATCACTAAAAGAGTTTCCAATTCACTCACCTCCTCGTATTGCAAATAAGGTCTAATCCATAGTTGCATGATAGTAGCAACTAAATTAATATTTGCATAACAACTAGTTGTTACTTAATACAACTAAGCTGTCATGGTGAGTGCCAAACGATAAAAATATAATATCAAAAGAAAATATAAAAGTCAATAAAAATTCAAACTAAAAGTATAATTTACAACATATTTCGACATAAAATTTAACAATACAGCTTTACACTACGCATCTTTATATAATAGTATGATATAATGTGAGAAAACTAAAGACGGAGAAAAAAGATGAAAGAAAGATTAAAAAGAATAAGAAATAAACTAGATATGATGATCGAAAAATATGGATTAAATTCAAAAGAAACAAGGAAGGTAAGTAAACATTTTGATGAGGTATTGAATGAGTATTATAAAAAAGAAGTTCAATACCCAAAACGGAAGTTATATTTATTTTAAATATGAAGAATCATTAAAAAAATTAAAAGAAATGACAGGTAAAAAAGTAAAATTTCCGACCGTAAAAGAATGGAATATATATGCAAAAGAAAATCAATTATTGTCATCTGAAAGCATAAAATATATAGCAGGAGTAAATTGGCATGAATTAAGAAATAGAATAAAATTAGAAAAATAAAAAAATTTTCAAAAAATGTTTGTAGTATTTTCAATACTTACAGGATTTTTTTGTCGAAAACGGGTTTTGACATAGAAAATAAGTTTGATATAATAAGAAAAAAGAGATGCAAGGACCGCAAATCTAACACATCTCTTTTCCACAAACAATTTACTCGAAAGAGTTAACTGTAAATTAAGTATAACCTCTTAAGAGTAAATTGTCAAATTATATTTACGAAAGAGAGGTTTTTATTTATGAAAGAAAAAAATGACGAAAAAAATAAAATGGAGGTATTTACAAAAAAGAAAAGGAATAATATAATAGAAAAAGATTACAACCCCTTGAAAGTGAATTATGATTTGATTTACGAAAGAGAGGGAATATTAATGTGTAATAATGTAGTATTAGATGAAACAAAAAAATTAAGCAAAAAATATAATAAAAAAGAAAAAGTAATTTTAAAGATGTTTGAATTAGGAATAAATAATGGATGCGATGTCGATGAAATAAAAAAGATGATTAGTGAATTTGAAGACAACAGCAATTGTTATTAATTTGTTATTAACGCATTGAAATTTATAGCAACTGATAAAGATATTGAAGAACTGTGAATTTGTTGCTATAACAGCAAAAGCTATAAGTATCAATAAAAAATGAATATGTGAAAAAATGATATGTTGATACTAGCAGCAGTAACAATAGCAGCATTGAGTGGAGACAATGGAATATTAAAAAGAGCAACAGGGGCAAAAACCAAAACAGAAAAAGAAAATGCAGAAGAGCAAATTAAGTTAGCAATAATGACAGCAACAACAGAAGGATTAGGGGTACCAGATAAAGCAGTTTTAAGAAGTGAATTAACAAAAGCTGGATTTGTAGTAAAGACTGATGGAGATGATTTACCATGGGAAGTCGTATCTGGAAAAAATATATTTACAATAAATGAAGATTATACAATAGATACAATTTCAGGAATAGGATTATCTAAAAAAGAAGTAAAATTGTTAAAAGGACAAACAGAAACAATAACAGCAACATTAACAGAAGGCGTAAGTGGAACAATAACATGGGAAAGTTCTAATATAAATGTAGCAACAGTAGCAAATGGAACAATAACAGCAACAGGAACAAGTGGAGAAGCAACAATAACAGCAAAAGTAGATGGAACAGAATATGAAGCAACATGTAAAGTTATAATTATTCAAAAAGTAACAGCAATAACAGCAAGTGATGTAACAGTAGGAAAAAATGAAACAGCAAAAATTCAAGTAACAACAACACCAAGTGGAGAAGTTGAAGATTTGACATATACATCAGGAACACCAAGTGTAGTAACAGTAGCAGAAGATGGAACAGTAACAGGATTATCTGAAGGAACATCAGTAATAACAATAAAAGGAAAAGTATCAACAAGTGTAAGTACAACATGTACAGTAACAGTAACAAAAGCAAGAGTTAGTGTAACAGCAGCAGACATAGCAGCAAACAAAGAAAAATATTATGGAAAAGTAGCAGAAAACTATACAAAAGGAGGATTAACATATAGAATATTCTATGTAGATACAGAGAATAAATTTGGAGATGGAGCAAATACAATTTATTTAAAAGCAGATTATGAAACAAGTACAAAATTAACAACATATGTTCCAGAAGGAAATGATTTAACAGTATATAAAAATATGAATCCAATGTGGGCAGCAAAAAGAGGAAGTATAGCACCAGCAAGTTGGAATAATAATGAAAGAGCAGCAGCATGGTTATGTTCACCAAGTCAATGGACAGATTATCTAGATTCAACAAAAGCAACATATGCAATAGGAGGACCAAGTGCAGAAATGTATGTAGCATCATATAATGATGTAGCACATAACAATGGAACAGAAAAAGATAAACTAAGTACAGAATATAGCGAAACTTCAGTACCAGGTTATATATACAAAATAGATGGAACAAAACAGAATGGCGGATATTTTACAAATAATAAAACAATAGATAATTCAGGATACAATAGTATGTATGCAGAATCAGGAATATACTGGTGGGTGGCTTCTCCTTCGTCTTACTACGCAGGAGGTGTGTGCAGTGTGGGAGGCTTCTACGCTAAATTGGACAGCGCCACCTATGATAGTATGACTGGTGTCTGTCCCCTAGTTTCTCTACCATCTACATTCACAGTTGAAGTAGAACAATAGAGATAGTAGTAAATATGATATTATAATAACATCGAGGAGAGTCTAGACTTAACTGTGTAAATTCTAAAATTAAAATTGATGGTGTGGATGGTGTATTATATAGTGTGTAAATTTTAAAATAATAAAAATTGATGGTGTATTATATAGTGTGTAAATTTTAAAATAATAAAATTTATGCACTATATTTTTTTGTGCAGGAAAGGTAGGTCAAAAATAGGTCAAATTAATTTAATCGCTTACTTAAAATTCCATTATTTTGCTTGACTATTAAAAAAATAGATGGTACTATATGGGTACGTTATATATCGAATTTTTTAAATCAAAGAAGATTTATTCGTGGCGTTTCTGCCAGTATTTCAGTTAGAAAAAACATAATAGAAAAGGAGTGAGGCTTATAAAACTTTTAAATATAAAAACGGACTATGTTTTTAAGCGTATATTTGGACGTGAAGGAAATGAGCAAATAACAAAGAATTTTTTAAGTTGCATACTAGGAGAGAAAGTTTCAGATATTGAACTAGAGAAAAATCCTATTTTAGAAAAAGATTTGATGGATGATAAAGTAGGGATATTAGATATAAAAGCAGAAATTAATAAAAATACCAATGTTGATATAGAAATGCAGATAATAGATAAGAAAAATTCTGCAAAAACAATACTGTTTTATTGTTCAAAATTATTCATAAAATCTTTAAAGTCAGGAAAAGATTATAATTCTTTGAAAAAAACAATTTCAATTTTAATAGCAGATTATGAATTGGACGGGTTGAAAGAAGTTTGTAAATATATAACCAAATGGAATATAAGAGAAGAAGATTATTCAAAAATTATCTTGACAGATGCAATGGAAATCTATATAATTGAAATAGGAAAGTTCAAGAAATATCAAGGGACAGAAAGGTATAAAGAACTTGATTCTTGGATTAAATTTATAGATAATCCAGAGGTGGTAGATATGTCTAACAAGGAAATCATGATGGCAAAAAAGGTCTTAGATGAGATTAGTCAAGATGAACACGAACGTTATTTGGCAGAGATGAGAGAAAAATACATATTAGATCAAAATGCAACAGAGGCTGCTGGATATGATAAAGGTTTAAAAGAAGGAATAAAGCAAGGACATGAAAAAGGTGTTGAAGAAGGCAAAAAAGAAATTGCTAAAAAAATGTTGGAAGAAAAGCTAGATATAGAATTAATAGAAAGAGTTACTAATATTAGCAAAGAGGAATTAAAAAAGATGCAAGAAAAGTAATTTGAGATGAAAAAATAATTTGATGTATAACATGATAAAAAGCAGATTGTTTCTATTTTGGAAATTTGATTTGCTTTTTTTTGACTATATAATAAAAAGAACGTTTTAGAAAATAAAATCTAAAGCGTTTTTTTTGTAGGAAAATTACAAATTAATGATAGGGGCAAAGACCATGTATCATTAATAGTGAATTTTTTATTATTAAGTTATAAACTTAACAAAAAAGTATTAAAGCATATAACTATTGAAATTTCGGGGATTATATATTTTTTTTGACAAAGAACA
>CAJKVD010000027.1 GCA_905203195.1 uncultured Clostridium sp.
TTTTATATAAGCACCTTTTGCAATATTTTATTACTCTCTGTATGTCTTTATGATTTTTGGACATATTGTCCAAATTACTAATTCATCTGCTTTGTTATAAATAAAATTATTATATTTTGCTAGTTCCATAAAGCTATCTGCATTAGGTTCCTTATAGTTACTTTTTAATTCATCTATAATAGAATTCCTTAAATCATTAAATTCTTTATCTTTTAATTCCAAAAAATCATTTATTGTTCCATTCATTATCAATTCTTGATATGTTATTGGCTTATATTCTTCTAAATATTTACTATATAAAATACCATATTTATTTAACATTTTTCATCTCTCCTTATACTTGATTTTAAATTGTTATATTTAGTAACTATATTTATTCTAACGTGCTCAATTTATAAAGTCTGCCCATTTTCAAAATTTTTTTTATTTTTTTTATGTAGTGCAAGAATAGATGTATTACATCTTCCCTTAAAACCTTTGAAAGCAAAGCTTTCTAATAGTATTACTTTTAGAAAAATGTATTACAAAAAGTCATATATTTTTGTAATATATTTTTTCTTAATATATTCTTACTCCTTGTAAGCTTATATTGTGGACAACCTGTCCACCTTTTCTTTTATAATTACTATTTTCAAAACATAAATTCTTTTTTTGACATATATCCTTACTCTATGTATGGATATATTCATTTAGGACAACTTGTCCCACTTTGTATTTAATGATATTCTTCAATCCAAAATTTTAATGTGTGTGTTCTTATTTATTATTTTTTTATTATTATTACTTATTATTATTTGTGTTAAATTTTTTAACATACTGTAGGCAATATTTTTAACACCTAGTCGTTTAAAATATGAATTACTAGTTGTTCATCTCGTGCACTACTGAATTTTTCAATACTTTCAAAAGCATTTCTTCATTAATTTTATAATAAGTCTTTGGTGGAATATCAATATGTTTTACATCTAAAATTCCTACTGCTTGTAAAATTGATGTTGCTTTTCTTTGTTTATATGGGCTTAATCTTGTCCTCTCTTCTATACTTTCTTTTGTAGCAAAAAAGTATCCAAATTTTAATTCATTTCTTTTTCTAAAATAATTCATTCTTCCATATAATTCACCTAACATTACAGCTGAATTCACTCCAAACTTACTTATTAAATCTCTATTAGCCATTATAAAATTTGTCCCAATAATATTTTCTTTTAACATATCTTGTCCTCCTTCATATGCTTTAAAAGAGAAAGTAATTTTAGAATCACTTTCTCTTTGATTGTTTATAAAATGCCTAAATTGTAAGACTTTTTGAATATTGCTTAAAGTGTAGTGACAAAATGAACCACACACCTCCTTGGTGTCCACCTTCTCCTGTTGGATTGTATAATGTAACCAGTAATACTACTTGTGGATCTTCTATTGGTGCGACACCTAAAAAAGAAGTAACATATTTATTTGTATTTACGCCATCTTCTGACGTACCTGTTTTTCCTCCAATTCGATAACCTGCAACTTTTGCATTTTTTCCGGTTCCTTCTGCTACAACTGATTCCATCATACTTAAAACTTTTTCTGATGTTTCCTTAGAAATTGATTGGGATTTTATTTTTACTTCAACATCCTTTTTTTCTCCTGTTTGGCTGTCAATTATTTGTTTTACAACTCTTGGTGTTAATAAATTTCCGCCATTTGCAATACTTGAAACTGCTGTAACTAGTTGTATTGGTGTTATTTCAAATCTTTGGCCAAAACTTATTGTTGCTAATTCTAATGGACCCGCTTTTTCTTCTTTTAGAAATATGCTTCCTCCTTCACCTGGTAAATCAACCCCAGTTTTTTCTAATAGTCCAAACTTTTTTAAATAACTATAATATGTGTGAACTCCTAATTTTTGTCCTAATCCTATAAAAACTGGGTTACATGAATTCATAAGTCCTTGTCTTAAACTTTCTGAACCATGTGGTCTATAATATCTCCAACATTTTATTCTGACTCCAGCCACTTCTATACCTCCTGTGCAGCAGAATTGTCCCTGCTTATCTATATCTGTAACTAATCCTTCTTCTATAGAGGCTGAAGCAGTGATTGTCTTAAAAGTTGAACCCGGCTCATATGTATCAGCAATTGCTCTATTCCTCCACACAGCTTGCAATTCTTTTGTTTTCTCACCTTGTTCTAAATTGGGCCATATTCCCTCTAAATCTTCTGTATATGCAGAATATGGATCATTCAAATTATATGTTGGATATGTGGCCATTGCTAAAATATCTCCTGTTTTTGGATTCATCGCTATTATGTTTCCACCATCTGTACATTTATTGTCTATACATGCTTCTTTTAAATATTTTTCTACAATTGATTGAATGTTATAGTCTATTGATAATACTAAATTATTTCCATCTATTGCTGATATATACTTTTCCCCCTCTTTTCCTATTTCTGTTCCTTTTGCATCTGTATGTCTTTTTATTGTGCCTTTGCTTCCTGCTAATTCTTTTTCATATTTTGCTTCTATTCCATCTAATCCTTGATTATCACTTCCACAGAATCCTATTATTTGTGCTGCTAAAGTATTATTTGGATAATATCTTTTTGTGTCTTCATCAATATTTATTCCTGTTGTGATTTTATTTTCTTCCATCCATTTTCTTAAATTATCTGTTTTTTCTTTTTCTACTTTTTTTGCTATTGTTTCTATTGAACTTCTTTTAGTTACTTTTTTTAATACCTTTTCATAGTCTAACTCGAATAATTCTGATAATTTATGTGCTACTAATTCTTTTTTTTCTTTTTCAATGTTTCCTGGATTTATTGTTACAGTTTCTACTGTGCTACTTACAGCTAATATTTGCTTACCCGTACTGTCATATATTGTCCCTCTTTTTGGATTTATTGCTCTGTCTAATGTCTGTTGATCATAAGCCATTGTGCTTAATTCTCCACCCTGTATTATTTGAATATATCCTATTCTTCCTATTAATATTATAAATATTAGAAATGATATAAATAGTATATTTTTCATTCTTTTTTGGGTTGATATTTTACTTGTTCTAGTTTTATCTTTTATAACTTTATATATATTCATACGAAAAACACCTCTAATAATATTTATTAGAGGCTGTTTGTTTTAATTACTAAGTATTGTTTATTTATTTGGAAATATATAATCTATAATTTTTTGTAACCAATTTCTTTCTTCTTTTACTACTACTTTTTCTGATGCTGATTCTACATAGTCTTTTTTAGGTAATGTTACATATACTGTTTGTTTATTAGTCAATTTTTCCATTCCTAATTTTTCTTTTGCTTCTTTTTCTATATTTTTTATATTTAAACTATTTTCTATATTTATTTCTAATTGTTCATTTTCTTTTTGTATTGCTGATAGTTTCTTTTTTTGGTCTTGCATTTGATTGAATTTTACTGTTATTTGGGAGTTTTGATAACTAATGGCTAATAATACTGTAAATACTAATATTGCAAACATTGTTAGTTTTACATGTTTTCTTTTTTGTTCTTTTGATACTTTTACTTGTTGTTTTGGCTTGTCTTTTACTATTTTTATTTTTGTCTTTTTTTCTTTATGTTTTATATCTGGTTCTTCTGTTTGAATTTTTCTAGGATTTGTATCAAATTGATAATAATTTTTTGCCATTATTACTTTTTCCTCCCTTCTTTTGTTTTATTATTATGCTTTTTCAAAAATTCTAAGTTTCGCACTTTTACTTCTTGGGTTTTCTTCTTGCTCTTCTTGTGTTGCTATTATTGGTTTTTTGTTTATTATTTTTCCTTCGGATTTTGCACCACATACACAATATGGTAAATCTGGTGGACATGTACACCTTCCTTTTGCTTCTAACATTGCTTTTTTTACTGCTCTATCTTCTAATGAATGGAATGTTAGTACACATAATCTTCCTTTTGATTTTAAACATTTTATGCAATTTAATATTGTATTATATAATGGTTTTATTTCATTATTTACTTCTATTCTTATTGCTTGAAATGTTCTTTTAGCAGGATGCCCATCATTTTGTTTTGATTTTCTATTATTTCTACTAATTCTTTTGTTGTTTCTATTGTTTTTTCTTTTCTCTTTTTACAAATGTTATATGCTATTTTTTTAGCATATCGTTCTTCTCCATATTCGTAAATTATATTGCTTAGTTCTTCTTCACTATATTCATTAACTATTTTTTTTGCTGTTAATTGTTGTGTTTTGTCCATCCTCATATCTAAAGTATTTTCGCCTAAATAGCTAAATCCTCTGTTTCTTTCGTCTAATTGATATGATGATACGCCTAAATCTAGTAGTATTCCATCTACTCCTTCTATATCTTCACTTTTTAATATTTCTATTATATCGTCATGATTTCCATGTATGTATTTTACGTTTTTATATAATTTTAAGTTTTCTTTTGCTGCTTTTAATGCTTCTTCGTCTCTATCTATCCCTATTAATAGCCCTGTATTCTCCAATTTTTTTGCTATTTCCTTGCTATGGCCTGCTCCACCTAATGTTCCATCAACATATATTCCGTTTTTCTTTATTTGCAAGCCTTGTATACATTCATTTAACATGACTGGTTTGTGTTCAAATTTCAAATTTACACCTCTTAAAGTATTCTTTTTAAGCATTTATACAGCTGGGAAACCCAGCTGTTTTGTCAAAAGTATACTATGCACACTTTTGTATATTTAAATTTCTTTTGTATTTTTTTCTTTTGTTCTTTTTTCCTTTGTATGCATTTTCTTTAGTTTTGTTGACTTTTGTTTGTTCTTCCTTTGTGTTTTATTTTCTTTTGTAAATCTTTCTTATGTATTTTTATATAAACTTTTTCAAGTTATATACCTAAATTTGCCATATTTTCTGCTATTTCATCTGCTGATATTTCTTCATCACATTTTTCCCATCTTTCTTTATTCCATATTTCTATTCTTGTTCCTACTCCAATTATTATTGCATCTTTTTCTAATTTTGCTGATGTTCTTAAATTTGTTGGAATTAGGAATCTTCCTTGTTTGTCTATTTCACATTCTGTAGCTCCTGATAGGAAAAATCTTACAAAATTTCTTGCATTTTTATCTGATAATGGTAAATTTTTTAGTTTTTCTTCAAAGTTGTTCCATTCTGTTTGGGAAAATGCAAATAAACATCCATCTAATCCTTTTGTTAAGATGAATTTTTCACCGATGTCTTGTCTTAATTTTGCTGGCATTATTAACCTTCCTTTTGTATCTAAAGAATGGCTATATTCTCCCATTAACATCTGGCTTCACCTCTCTTCATTTTCTCCCACTTTGTGTCACTTTTTACCACTTCAATTAGATTTTAATATAAGTTTTTAAAATTTGCAAGTGTTTTAGCAAAATTTTTTAATTTTTTTTACATCTTTTGTTATTGACTTTTCTTTTTATTATGCTATTATATTATTATTAAAACCAAAGGGGGATTTTTATGATGCATCGGATTACCAAAATTGGTTTTTTAGCAAAAGAAAATATTCGTTATTTTATTTTACCCGAGTCTTTGGAATATATTAGAGATATCATTCTTGCACAAGCTAGTACTTGGTATTTTTCATTTTCAGATGAACAACTTGTATCAATTACTGAAATGTTTAAAAAGTTTGTAGATTACTATGGTTCTTTGCATTTATCTTTTTCTTATAAACTCTTTCCTGATGAAGATTTTTCTTCATTTCCGCTATATGAATGTCTTGTTATATGTATTCAATATATTCCTAAACTCGAAAAAGAGGAAACTTCTTAAATGAGGTTTCCTCTCTATTTTACTTCTCTTGCTTTTACGATAACTCTTTGTTTGCTGTCATCAGTACATGTAATAAGTGTTATTTCTTTTTTTTCATTATTTTTTTGTTCTAAGCAACTAAGATCTTCTGGTACTACTGTGTATTTTCTGTATATTTTATATTCTACTTTTTCTTCTGTATCTTTAGTTAAGTCTGTTATTAATATTTGCTCACCTATTTTTAATGTTGGTACTTTACTAAAAAACTTTTGATTTCTATAATTATGTCCAACTATGCAGAAATTTCCTTTTTCGTTTGGATTTGGTCCAGCTAATTTGCATGGCGATAATTTTAATAATTCTTCTGTTTCTTTTTCGTCTCCTGTTTCTCCTTCTATTACTGGATAACTTAAATTTAATTTTGGAATTTCTATTTTTGCAATTGTATAATAGCTATATCCGTTACTTGTAGTCTTTTTACTTGATAATGCATTTTCTTTACTATTTTCTAATGGCTGTACTTTTAAATCTTCTTGTGCATTGTTTAATACTACTGTTAAAACATCACTTTGTTGCTTTATTTTGTTGTTTTCTTCTTGTGTTTCATTTATATCTGCTAGTATCTGCTGTGATACCTGTTCACTTTTATTTCTTCCATAATCTTCGTATATAAATATTGATACTAATATTATTATTAATATTAATGATATTAAAAAATTAAATTTATATACTTTTTTCTTTCTTTTTAGTTCTGGTGTTACATATAGTTTTTCTGTTACTAATATTTGATTCATTTTCACACCATCCCTTCTAAATATCTTATTTTAATCATTCTTTTTTATTATATCATATTTAAATTGTTTTGAGAATATTTTTTCACTATTTCATACCAAAATTGACGAAATGTGAAATACTTGCCCTTTTTCTCCTAATATTTTTTGTGTTTCTTTTAAAATTTTATGATCATCATCTAGTAGTATTAATTTGTTATATTCATTATTTTTTTCTTTCATTTTTTCCGCTTTTATAATATCTCTGTTTTCTTTTGAGTATTCGTTATTTTCCTTTGTTATTATTATCCAATTTTCTTCTTTTATAAATGGTACATGCTTTTTTAGCCATTTTTTCTTTTGCTCTGTGATTTTTTTACTTTTTGATAATGTTAATATATATATGTCTATATTTTGCATTTACTTCAATATTTTTAGCTATTTTTTCTATTTTTTCTAATAATTCTATAACATAACTAGCTGGTTCTGCTTGTTCGTATTCTTCTTCCATTTTTTTTGCTACATCATGTTCTGGATATACATTGTATACAGTGATAGTTCCATCCATATCTACAAATATCGCTGTTTTTCCATTTTTTTTGCTTATTTTTTGTATTTTTTCTATAAATTTATTCATTTTATATTACCCTTTCTAAAATATGATTTAATATCATAAGGCACAAAAGCTATAACTCTTGTGCCTTATAAGACCTAATTAAAAGCATATAAAATTGTTTCAAAGATTTTGTTGTTCATCTCTGCTATATTCATTTCATCTGTTTCGATCAGGCTTTTATTTAACTGGATTCTTTTAAAATATTCAATGAAAAGTTCGTTATATCTTTCAATATATTTTTCATTTACAATTCTACCTTCGGCTCCTCTTCTACTTACTGCTGTTTTAGGTAAAACTTTTAATCCCAAAAACAAATCAGGGTCAACTCCTTTTAAGCATTGTTTCTGAAAGTCTTGATACTCTTCTATTGATGCCATTTTTTCTTTATAAAACTTCCAAGCATAAAATTGGCTATCGATAATTCCTCTATCGATAAGTACTATATCAACATTTGTGTATGTTGCTCGTAAAATTCCAGCTTGTGTTATATAATGCATCCATAAATTTGCATCAAATATTCCTTTTGGTATTTCTTTTGGTAATTTTTCAGCAGATTCATTAAGTATTAGTGTTGTACACCCTACTTCTTCAAGCATATTTGCTACAACTCTTATTGCTGTAGTTTTTCCTGCCTCTGGTGTTCCAGAAAATTCTACCATAAATGGCTTTCTTGATTTCCGCATAATTATGCCCTCCAATCAAATATTTACTTTTGGTTTCTGCATAGAGTATACTATATTTATATTTATTTTGCAACATTTTTTACTATTGTATCTGTAATTTTCGCAAAATTTTCTAAACTCAATTCTTCTGGTCTCGTGTTTTCTTTTATGTTTAATT
>CAJKVD010000028.1 GCA_905203195.1 uncultured Clostridium sp.
ATAGTTCAGAAAAAATAAAAAAACACATAAAAAATGAGCCATATAGCAGGCAAAATATCATGTACAAACTATTATCAGACTCAATAATACAAAACAACAATAAAACAGATTTAGAATTTTTAACAAAAACATTAAAAAAAGTAAAAGCAGAAAGAAAATATGAAATAAATCAGTTAGAAACTAGATCAGATATAATAATCAATTTATACGAAAAAACAAAAAATAAAGAAGAATTGAAAGATAAAGAATTACTAAATATAATAATAGAAGAATATCCAGAATATAGTAAATGCATATTAGAATATCCTAAAAATTTAGAAGGAAAAACAATTTCAGATATAAAATATAAAAATTATACACAAAATTACGAAAGGGCAAAAAATTTATATATAGAGTAGGGGAATATGGAAAAAGTTGATATAATTATGGCAGTATATAATTGTGAAAAATATATAAAAGAAGCAATAATATCTGTAAAAAAACAAAGTTATACAAATTGGAATCTAATAATTATAGACGATAAATCTACAGATAAAACATTAGATATAATAAAAGACACAATTATAGAAGTCAAGCAAAAGGTAAAAATCATAAAATTAAAAGAACATAAAGGAGTGGCAAAGGCAAGAAATATAGGAATAGAAGAGTCAAAAAGTCAATATATAGCTTTTTTAGATGCCGATGATATTTGGGATAAAGAAAAATTAAAAAAACAAATACAATTTATGAAGACAAACTCATACAATTTTACATATACTAGATTCTGCTATAAAAAAGGAAAAAGAGAAAAAATAGTAGGGATATTCCCCCAAAGCTTAAACTATAAGCAAGCATTAAAAAATACATTTATATTAACATCAACAGTAATGATAAACACAAAAGAAATTAATAAAGAGCTTATAAAAATGCCAGATGTAAAAAGTGAAGATACAGCAACATGGTGGCAGATATTAAAAGATAATAATATAGCATATGGAATAAATGAAGAATTAGCAAAATATAGAATCCATAATAAAAGTCTATCTTTCAATAAATTTAAAAGTTTAAAAAGGACATGGCAATTATACAGAAAACAAGAAAAAATAAATATAATAAAAAGCACATACTATTTTATAAATTATATATTTAGAGCAACAATAAAAAGGATAATATAAGTAGTAACAATCATAGTTTAAAGAAAGGATATTTGTTATGAAAAAAATAGAAGTTCTAATGTCAACAACTGAAATAAAAAACAAAAAAGAATTAAAAAAAAAAATAGAAGAAGCAAATATAAAAACAGACACAATAATAGTTAATCAAGTTTCTGAAATAGAAAATCAAATAATAGAAAGTAAAAAATTAAATAATAACCAAATAATGTATTCATATAAAGAAAAAGGAGCAAGTAAAAGTAGAAATAGATTACTAGAATTATCAAAAGGAGAAATAAGTATATTTGCAGATAACGATATAAAATATGTGGATGAGTATGAAGAAATAATAAAAAAAGCATATGAAAAAAACAAAGAAGCGGACGGAATATTCTTTTATGTAGAAAATACCAATAGACAAAGAGAAAAGAACAAAAAAGTAAAAAACAAAAAAGTAAAATTTTTAGATGTAATGAGATTAAGAATATATGAACTCACATTAAAAAAAGAAGCAATAGAAAAAATAAAAGAAAAAGGCATAAGATTTGATGAAAATTTTGGGCCAGGAGCAAAAATTTATAAGGGTGAAGACACAATATTCCTATCAGATTTAGTAAAAAATAAAATAAAATTATATAGTGTGGAACAAAAGATAGGAACGGTAGGAGCAACTGAAAGTAGCTGGTTTAAAGGCTTTAATAATAAATATTTATATGATCAAGGAGCAATTTTTAAAAGAATTGCCCCATCATTATACTGGATACTTATTATACAATATGCAATAAGAAAACATAAATTGTATAAACATAATTGTTCAATTTTAGAATCAACAAAAATAATGTTTAAAGGAGCAAAAGAACAAAAACAAACATAAAAGCTTGATATTTACATATTTTTGTAGTAAAATATTAAAGAAAAAAAGACAAGGAGAGATGAATATGATAATCATAATGTTAGGAGCACCTGGAACGGGCAAAGGAACAGTTGCAGGTATGATAGAAAAAGGAATAGGGATAAAACAAGTGTCAACAGGAGACATATTTAGAAAAAATATGCAAGAAGGAACAGAACTAGGAAAATTAGCAGAAAGCTATATTTCAAAAGGACAATTAGTACCAGACGAAGTAACAATAAAAATAGTAAAAGATAGATTAGAAGAAAAAGATGTAGAAAACGGAATAATATTAGATGGCTTTCCAAGAACAATAGAACAAGCTAAAGCATTAGACAAAATATTAGAAGAAAAAAATAAAAAAATAGATATGGTATTAAATTTGGTAACACCAGAAGAAGAAATAATAGAAAGAATAGTAAATAGAAGAATATGTTCAAATCCAGAATGTAAAACAATATACAATTTAGTAATGAACAAACCAAAACAAGAGGGAATATGCGATAAATGTGGAAGTGAATTAATACAAAGAAAAGATGACAATGAAGAAACAGTAAAAGCAAGAATAAAATCATATATGGAACAAACAAGTCCATTAGTAGAATATTATGAGAAAAAAGGAGTACTAAAAACAGAAGAAGTAACAAAACAGAACAATCATTTAGGAAAAGAAGTTGCAGAAGAAATAATAGAAGAAGTAAAAAAATAGTTTTCATAGTTGAAAGGAAGAGACCATAAATGGTAACAATAAAATCAAAAAGAGAAATTGAATTAATGAAAGAAGCATGCAGAGTAGTAGCATTAACATATGAAAAATTAGAAAAAGAAATAAAACCAGGAATGACAACACTAGAATTAGATCAGATAGCAGAAAATACAATGAGAAGTTTAGGAGCAATACCAGCAGAAAAAGGATACGATTCAGGAATACGTGGTATACCAAGATTTCCAGCATCAATCTGTGTATCTATAAATGACGAAGTAATACATGGAATACCATCAAAACATAGAATAATAAAAGATGGAGATGTTGTAAGTATAGACACAGTCGCTTTAAAAGATGGATTTAATGGAGATGCAGCAAGAACATTTATAGTAGGAAAAGCATCAAAAGAAGCACAACGATTAGTAGATGTTACAAAACAAGCATTTTTCGAAGGAATAAAATTCGCAAAACCAGGATATAGAATAGGTGACATATCACATGCAATAGGAGAATATGTACGAAGTCAAGGATTTTCTGTATTAAGAGAATTTCAAGGACATGGGATAGGAAGAGAAATGCATGAAGATCCAGGTATACCAAATTACGGAAAAGCAGGTAGAGGAATGAAAATAGAACCAGGAATGACACTAGCAATAGAACCGATGGTAATACAAGGAAAACCAAATATCTTAGAATTAGAAGATGGATGGACAATAATAACAGAAGATGGAAGCCTAGCAGCACATTATGAAAATACAATTTTAATTACAGAAAAAGAGCCAAAAATATTGACAATATTATAAAAATGTTGTAAAATAAAATAGTTAAGATGCAAAATAGGAATATTTTGCATAAAATGCTCTTTGTGAGGAGGGAAAATGATGGCAAAAGAAGATGTTATTGAGGTAGAGGGAATAGTAGTAGAAGCTTTACCAAACACAAACTTTAAAGTTGAACTAGAAAATGGGCACCAAATATTAGCACATATTTCTGGAAAACTAAGAATGAATTATATAAAAATATTACCAGGAGATAAAGTAAAAGTAGAGTTATCCCCATATGACTTGACAAAAGGTCGTATCACATGGAGAGCAAAATAGTTATTAAGTTAAAAATTAACCCAAATAAAATATAAAAAGTGTGTAACACTAAAAATTTTAAGGAGGTGCCAAAATGAAAGTAAGACCATCAGTAAAGAAAATATGTGACAAATGCAAAATAATAAAAAGAAAAGGTGTTATTAGAGTTATCTGTGAAAACCCTAAACACAAACAAAGACAAGGATAGTCTTTGACAAAAATGTTTATAACACAAATTAGGTAGCGGCTGTGAAACCCAAGAGGATTTACATATCAAATTTGTGTTTATATATATTCCTTAATACTTTTTAAAACCGCTGTACTACAACAGTGCATTTCAATTAAAAAGCAAAGGAAAACTAAAAAAGAAAATTTGGAGGTGCAAAAAAATATGGCTCGTATAGCAGGAGTAGACTTGCCTAAAGAAAAAAGAGTAGAAATAGGTTTAACATATATCTACGGAATAGGATTATCAAGTTCACAAAAAATTCTAGAAAAAGCAGGAGTAAATCCAGATACTAGAGTAAAAGATTTAACTGATGAACAAGAAAACGCAATCAGAAAAATCATTGATGAATCATATAATGTAGAAGGTGACTTAAGAAGAGAAGTTGCTCTAAACATTAAAAGACTAACAGAAATCGGTTGCTACAGAGGCTTAAGACATAGAAGAGGATTACCTGTAAGAGGACAAAGAACAAAAACAAATGCTAGAACAAGAAAAGGTCCTAGAAAGTTAGTTAGCAAGAGCAAAAAATAATTTTAAAATCGAGTATAATCGGCATCTTGCACATTTTTGCAATTCTAAAAAAACTTCAATGTACACAAAGTACAATCTCAGCTTTTTTAAAATCACAAAAATGCACAATATACCAATTCTAATCAATTTTATTTTAAAATTGAATTTTAAGATTTGAAAAATAAAAAGAAGTTTTAGAATAAAGAAAAAATTCTAAAACATTAAAGAAAACCTTATTAAAAATGAAGGAGGGAATTTTAGAAAATGGCTAAAAATACAACAAGAAAACCAGTAGCTAGAAGAAATAGAAAAAACATAGAAAAAGGAGCAGCACACATTCATTCTAGTTTCAATAATACAATAGTAACAATTACAGATACACAAGGAAATGCAATATCATGGGGAAGTGCTGGAGAACTAGGATTCAAAGGTTCAAGAAAAAGCACACCATATGCAGCTGGACAAGTTGCTGAAACAGCAGCAAAAGCAGCTATGGAACATGGATTAAAAACTGTTGAAGTATTTGTAAAAGGACCGGGTTCAGGAAGAGAAGCAGCAATAAGAGCTTTACAAACAGCAGGACTTGAATTAAGTAGTATAAAAGATGTAACACCAATTCCACACAATGGTTGTAGACCACCAAAAAGAAGACGTGTATAGAAAGGAGTAAATATAATGGCAAGATATAAAGACGAACAATGCCGTATTTGTCGTAGAGAAGGACAAAAATTGTTCTTAAAAGGGTCAAGATGTTATTCAGATAAATGCAGTATTTCAAGAAGAAATTATGCACCAGGACAACACGGACAAAAAAGAGCAAAATTATCTGAATATGGAACACAATTAAGAGAAAAGCAAAAAACAAAATCATATTATGGAGTCGGAGAAAAACAATTTAGAAAATATTTTGAAATGGCTTCAAATAAAAAAGGTGTAACAGGTGCAAACCTATTACAAATATTAGAAAGCAGATTAGACAATGTTGTTTACAGATTAGGATTTGGAACATCAAGAGCACAAGCTAGACAATTTGTAAACCATGGACAATTTGAAGTAAATGGTAAAAGAGTAGATATACCATCATACTTAGTAAAAGCTGGAGATACTATTACAGTTAGAGAAATCAAAAAAGATAATGCTACTATAAAAGCAAATGTAGAAGAAAATTCAGCAAGACCTGTACCAGCTTGGTTAGAAAAAGACAACGAAAAATTAAGCGGTAAAGTAGTAAGATTAGCAAATAGAGAAGATATTGATCTACCAATAGAAGAACATCTAATAGTAGAGTTGTACTCAAAATAGTAGTAATTAAAAGTAAGTGCAAAGGTTTTATCAGAACTTTGAAATTTTACTTGGAAGAACCGAGAAAGTTTTTTAAAAAAGTGAGAAGAATGTTCTCATATTAGGAGGTAAAAATGATAGAATTTGAAAAGCCAAATATTGAATGTCTAGAGGTTGATGATGCAAATAACTATGCAAAATTTGTATGTGAACCATTAGAAAGAGGATATGGAGTAACAATAGGAAATTCTTTAAGAAGAATATTACTTTCATCACTTCCAGGATGTGCAATAACAAGCGTAAAAATTGATGGAGTATTACATGAATTTTCTACAATAGCAAATGTTGTAGAAGATGTACCAGAGATCATCGTAAACTTAAAAAATGTAAGACTAAAAACAGATGATATCGACGAAAAAATCTTAAGGATAGACTTTAAAGGTGAAGGAGAAGTTACTGCTGGCGATATAATAACAGATGGAACAGTAGAGGTACTAAATCCAGAATTACATATAGCAACTGTATCTGAAGGTGGACATTTAAAAATGGAAATGACAGCAGATAAAGGAAGAGGATACAACTCAGCAGAAAAAAACAAAAAACCAGATCAAGATATATCTGTATTACCAATAGATTCAATATATACACCAGTAAAAAAAGTAAACTATCAAGTAGAAAATACTAGAGTGGGACAAATGGTAGACTATGATAAATTAGTAATTGGAGTATGGACAGATGGAAGCTTAAAAGCTCACGAAGCATTAAGCTTAGCAGCAAAAGTAATGACAGGACATTTAGAATTATTTATTGACTTATCAGAAAAAACAAAAAATACACAAGTAATGATAGAAAAAGAAGAAGCAAAAAAAGAAAAAGTATTAGAAATGTCTATAGAAGAACTAGAATTATCAGTAAGATCATTTAACTGTTTAAAGAGAGCTGGAATTGCAACTGTTGAAGATTTAACAAATAAAACAGAGGCAGATATGATGAAGGTAAGAAATTTAGGTAAGAAATCTTTTGATGAAGTAACAGCAAAACTACATTCATTAGGTTTAGACTTTGCACATGATGAAGATTAATAAGAAAAAATATAACTGTAAAAAACAAGGAGGGTGAACAAATTGGCTACAAATAGAAAGCTAGGAAGAACAACAGATATTAGAATGTCAATGCTTAAAAATTTAACAACAGATTTACTAGTATATGGAAAAGTAGAAACAACATTACCAAGAGCAAAAGAAGTTAAATCAATAGCAGATAGTTTAATATCTTTAGCAATAAAAGAAAAAGACAACTTTGAAGAAGTAGAAGTAATAATCAAAAAAGCAAAATTAGATTCAAAAGGAAACAAAGTAACAGAATTAGTAAAAAGCAAAAATGGAAACGAATATTTAAAAGTTGTTAAAGAAGAAGTTAAAGAAAAAAGACAAAAAGATATGCCAACAAGATTAAATGCAAGAAGAAAAATGATGAGAAAATTAAACAAAGTAAAAGATAGTGATGGAAACAACATCGATGTACCAGCAAAATTACTTAACGAAATTGCACCAAAATATGCTGAAAGCAATGTAGGTGGATATACAAGAATAGTAAAAGCTGGACCAAGAAGAGGGGACGGAGCAGAAGTTGCTATATTACAACTAATTTAATTTCATATAAAAATGAAGCGGGGAATTATAAATTTCTGGCTTTATTTTTTTTTATAATTATGATATAATAACAAAAATTATAGTAAAAAAAGCAAAGGAGTAAACATATTGGAATTAAAAGGACAAGTAGAAAGTATAATATATCAAAACGAAATAAACAGTTATACAATAGCAGAATTAGAAACAGAAGATGAAGAAATAACAATAGTAGGCTATTTACCATTTATAGTAGAAGGAGATACCTTAAAAGTAATAGGAAACTATGTAGAGCACAAGGATTATGGAACACAATTTAAAGTAACAACATTTGAAAAAATAATGCCAGAAAATTTAGCATCATTAGAAAAATACTTG
>CAJKVD010000029.1 GCA_905203195.1 uncultured Clostridium sp.
ATATGGGACCAATGATTAATATAAATGCAGCAAAAAGAATAGAAGACCAAGTTAATAAGATGGTAGCAGAAGGTGCAACAGTAGTTTGCGGAGGAAAAAGAGAAGATGCTTATTATTATCCAACAATTTTAGACAATGTAACAAAAGACATGGAAGTTGCCAAGGATATGGAAATCTTTGGACCAGTTATTCCTGTTATAGGATTTGATAATGAAGAAGAAGCAATAGAAATAGCTAATCAATCATCATATGGATTATGTGGTTGTGTTATTTCTAAAGATTATTCAAGAGCTATGAAAATAGCTGATAAATTAGAATGTGGTGGTGCAATTGTTAATGGCGCAAGTTTCTTTAGATCTTTTGAAATGCCATTTGGTGGTTGGAAACACTCTGGAATAGGAAATGAGGGTGTTGCTACTACATTACAAGAGATGTCTAGACTTAAGACTATTGTTTTGAAAAACATTTTATAATTGAAAAAGAGAAGAAAGGAAATGAATAGAAATGGCAATTAAATTTGTATTAAACGAAACATCTTATTTTGGAGATAATGCCAGAGAAAACTTAGCATCAGAAATCCAAAAAAGAAATTTTAAAAAAGTATTTTTAGTAAGTGATAAATCACTAGTAGAAGCTGGGGTAACAGCAAAAGTTGAAAAAATATTAAATGATGCAGGAATTGCATATGATTTATATGATGAAATTAAACCAAACCCAACAATAAAAAACGTAACAGATGGTGTTGCAGCATGCAAGAAATCTGGAGCAGATGTAATAGTTGCAGTAGGTGGAGGTTCAAGTATAGATACATCAAAAGGAATATCTATAGTTATGACAAACCCAGATAGAGCAGATATAAAATCATTAAATGGGGCATCAAATACAGTAAATAGAGGAATGCCAATAATAGCATTACCAACAACAGCAGGAACAGCAGCAGAAGTAACAATAAACTATGTTATAACAGACGAAGAAAGAAAAATAAAAATGGTATGTGTAGACCCTAATGATATTCCAATTGTTGCAATTGTAGATTCAGAATTAATGGCATCAATGCCAAAATCATTAGCAGCAGCAACAGGAATGGATGCTTTAACACATGCATTAGAAGGATATATAACAAAAGCACATAATGAAATGTCAGACATGTTCCATATAAAAGCAATTCAATTAATAGTTGCAAATTTAGCAGCAGCAGTTAACGAGAAAGACAAAAAAGCAATAAACATTATGGGAATGGCCCAATACATTGCAGGTATGGGATTTTCAAATGTAGGTTTAGGAATTTGTCATTCAATGGCACATCAATTAGGAGCAGTATATGACACACCACATGGAATAGCAAATGCAATGTTACTTCCTACAGTTTTGGAATTTAATGGAGAAGTATGTTATGAAAGATATCAAGATATCTTAAAAGCTTTAGGATATCCAGCAGAAAAATATACTAAAGAAGAAACAATAAAAACATTAGTTGGAATTGTAAAAGATTTAGCAGAAGAAGTAGGAATTACACAAACTATTTCTGACTATGGTGCTAGATTAGAAGATTTAGAAATGCTATCTAAAAAAGCTATGGAAGATCCTTGCAAACCGGGTAACCCTAGAGAAGTAGATGTAGAAGAATTTATAAAATTGTATAAAAAAGCTATGTAAACTATTGACAAAAAGCTATAATGAATATACAATATTACTATAAATAAAAAAGCTTTGAAAAAGAGGAGTATATTTGTACTTGTTTAATAGTATAGCAGTAATGCTGCTAGCTAATGTAATTGTAGAGAAAAGAAGTCATAGGCTGGAAGCTTCTTAAACAAAAGGCAAATAGAAGGTAGCTTTTGAGCTGATATGTTGAAATAGTAGTAAATATATCCGGTTGAACCGTTAAAACAAAAAGAGATTATTATAATATTATATTTAGATTTATAATATATAAATAAAATAAGGTGGTACCGCGATAAAACGCCCTTATACGTAAATTAGAATAGATTTATGTATAAGGGCATTGTTTTATATCTGTGGTTAAACCATAGAAGGAGGATTTTATGGAAAATGGATTAGAGGGAAAATATAACCCAAAAGAATTTGAACAAAAGATCTACAAAAACTGGGAAGAAAAAGGATATTTTAAGCCAAGTATGGACAAACTAAAACCAAGTTATTGCATAATGATGCCACCACCAAATGTAACAGGAAAATTGCATATGGGGCATGCATTAGATGGAACAATACAAGACATTTTAATAAGATTTAAAAGAATGCAAGGATATAATACATTGTGGTTACCAGGTTCAGACCATGCTTCAATATCAACAGAAATGAAAGTAGTTCAAAAAATAAAAGCAGAAGGAAAAACAAAACATGAACTAGGAAGAGAAAAATTCTTAGAAGAAACATGGGATTGGACACATTTATATGGTGGAACAATACAAGAACAACAAAAACAACTAGGATGTTCATGTGACTGGGATAGGCGTAGATTTACATTAGATGAAGGTTTATCAGAAGCCGTATTAGAACAATTTGTTAATTTATACAACAAGGGGCTAATCTATAAGGGAAAAAGAATGGTAAACTGGTGTACACATTGTAACACAACTATATCAGATGTAGAAGTTGAATATCATGAAGAAGAAACAAAATTGTGGCATATAAGATACAAGATAAAAGAAGACGAAAATGATAAATCAACAAAAGACCGTTACATTATAGTTGCAACAACAAGACCAGAAACAATGTTAGGAGATACAGCAGTAGCAGTACATCCAGATGATGAAAGATACAAAGATTTAGTAGGAAAAACATGTATTTTACCAATTATGAATAAAGAAATACCAATTATTGCAGACAGATTTGTAGAAAAAGAATTCGGGACAGGATGTGTTAAAATAACACCAGCACATGATATGAATGACTATCAAGCTGGATTAAGACACAACTTAGAAATTATAGAAGTATTTGACGAAAACTTTAAAATGGGTGACTTAGTAGAAGAATACAAAGGTATGGATTTATTAGATGCAAGAAAAGCAATAGTAGAAAAATTAAAAGAGATAGGTGCATTAGTAAAAGAAGAAAAATACATTCACAATGTTGGAAAATGTGAAAGATGTAAAAACACAATAGAACCTAAAATATCAGACCAATGGTTTGTAAAGATGGAAGAACTAGCAAAACCAGCAATAGAAGCAGTAAAAAGTGGAGAAATCAAATTCATACCAAAAAAATATGAAAAATTATACTTTAACTGGATGGAAAACATTCAAGATTGGTGTATATCAAGGCAATTATGGTGGGGACATAGAATACCAGCATATTACTGCGAAAAATGTGGACATATAAATGTATCAAAAACACAACCAGAAAAATGCGAAAAATGTGGAAGCACAGAATTATATCAAGATGAAGATACATTAGATACATGGTTCAGTTCAGCATTATGGCCATTTTCAACATTAGGATGGCCAAATAAAGAATCAGAAGACTATAAGATGTTTTATCCAACAAACACACTAGTAACAGGATATGATATTATAACTTTCTGGGTTTCAAGAATGATAACATCAGGACTGGAATGTACAAAGCAAAAGCCATTTAGTGATGTTTTAATACATGGAATGGTACGTGATAGTCAAGGTCGAAAAATGTCAAAAACATTAGGAAACGGAATAGATCCAATGGACATTATAGAACAATATGGAGCAGACAGTTTACGTTATTCAGTAATATCAGGAACAACAATGGGAAATGATATAAAATACATGCCAGAAAAATTAGAACAAGCTTCAAACTTTGCAAACAAAATATGGAATGCAGCCAAATTCATAATGATGAACATGGTATCTAAAGAAGAAATATGCAAATTTGGAGAAGAAAATTACAATGCAAAAGCAAATAAATTCAAACCAAACAATTTAAAATTAGAAGACAAATGGATATTAAACAAACTAGACAAATTAGTAAAAGAAGTAACAGTAAACATCGAAAATTACGACTTGGGTATAGCTTTAGACAAAATCTGCAACTTTATATGGAACGAATTCTGTGACTGGTATATAGAAATTGTAAAACCACGTTTATATAGTGAAAATAAAGAAGAAAAAATAAGTGCATGCTATATATTATCATATGTATTTAAAATATCAATGAAGCTATTACATCCATTTATGCCATTTGTAACAACAAAAATTTATGACGAATTAATGAATCTTGTTGTAGAAAAAGAAGAAGACAAAAAAGAATTAATCATTGCAGAATGGCCAAAAGCAATGAAAGAAGCAAATTATGAAGAAGCAGAAAAAACAATGGAAAACTTAAAAGACATAATAGTAGAAATAAGAAATATAAGAGCAACAAAAAATATACACCCATCAAAAAAAGCAAATTTAATATTTGTAACACAAAAATTTGAAGATGAAATCTGGGAATCAAAAGAATTTTTAATGAAGTTAGGATTTGGAGAAAAAATAATTGTCCAAAGCGACAAAATAGGAATCCCAGAAAATGCAATAAGTATATTAGGAAATGACATCCAATTATATATGCCATTAGAAGGATTAATAAACTTAGAAGAAGAAAAAGAAAGAAGAGAAAAAGAAAAACAAAGACTAGAATCAGAAGTAGCAAGATGTGAAAAAATGCTATCAAATCCAGGATTTATAAACAAAGCCCCAGCAGAAAAAATAGAAGAAGAAAAAGAAAAATTAAGAAAATATAAAGAAATGCTAGAAAACCTATAAGGAAAGAGGTGAAAATGTATGGAGTATAGATATGAACCAGAAGGCGTATGTTCTTATGAAATGATTTTTGAAATAGAAGGAGATATAGTAAAAAGTCTAAAAATAGTAGGAGGCTGCCCAGGAAACACAGTAGGTGTAGCAAAATTAATTGAGAATAAAAAAATAGATGACATAATAAAAATGTTAAAAGGAATAGATTGCGGTTCAAGAGGAACTTCTTGCCCAGATCAAATTGCCAGAGCACTAGAAGAATATAAGAAAAAATAGATTCAATGATATTTTGAAGGGACGGGGTGTTTTTTGCTCCGTCCCCAAAGCATTAAAAAGAAAGGGATAAATATGTTAGAAAAAGGAAAATTCACTGAAATAGACGAAGAATTTATATGCGAAAATTGCGGAAAAAAAGTAAAAAAATTAGGATATTCATGTAGAAATCATTGCCCATATTGTTTACATTCAAAACATGTTGACAAAAATCCTGGAGATAGGGAAGAGATGTGCCATGGAGACTTAGAACCGATAGGTATTGAACTAAATAATAAAAAAGGCTATGTTATTGTATTTAAATGTAAAAAATGTGGAGCTATTAGAAAAAACAAAGCTGCCAAAGATGATAATATGGATTTAATTATTAAACTTTCAGCTAATATTAACGGGCTTTAATAGAAAAATAATTGACAGTAAACATAATGTATGATAAAATGATTATTATAAAAGCAAAAGCTTTTGTAGGAACTAATAAATATCATTTCACAACAAGAAAAGGAGAAGACTATGAAACTTAAAGATTTCTACATGGAAGATGGAGAGCGGTTAGAATTACACAAATACTATTTTAAGGTAGTATGCAAAGAGGGTCATATTAAATATTATGACTTAAATGGAAATTACATGGGGTATGATGATATCAAGCATATTTATGCAGAGTTCTACTTAATAAAATGGTATCAAAATTTATATGTCTATAACACAAAAACTAGTACATATTTAGAAACTAGTTATGGAATAAAATTCAAGTATGTAGGCAGATGGGAACAATACATGATATTAAAAATTAATGATCGGTATTTCTTATACAATTTATATTCAAGAGAATTTGAAAATGAATGTGATTACTTTTTCGAAACTCACAAAAACACATTAAAAATCTTCACAGGCGAGGAGTTTATAGAAAAATTTAAAGAAAAAGATAATAATTGCGAAAAAAGAAGTCCGGTTAAAACAGTAAAAATCGAAGGTTTTGAACTCTCAATAGGGGAACAGCTTATATATGATGAAGGTATTATCATTATCAAAACGAAATATAATATGGAATACTATAAAACTAACGGAACATTAATTGGAAAATCAGATTTACCAAATAGTAAAAACCCAAACTTTGTCAGAACAAAAGAAATTATAGCCTTATGCAGAGAAGGAAAATGGAAAATTTACAATGCAAGCACAGCTCAAGAATTAACAGACACAAAGTTTACAGATCTAAATTTAGACTGGTATGACTATTTAATAGCAACTTCCGAAAACAAAGACCCACAAAAATCAGAAATAATGGTATTTAACAGGAATGGAAAGCTGTTATTTCATTTAAAAGGATATAAAAGTATATACAAACAATGCAAAAACTATTTTGTATTAGTAGATGCAGATGATCAAATGTGGGTAATAAATGAAAAAGGAAAAAAATTAATAGACCAACCACTCAAAGATGCAGAATTCCGTGATGAATTTGTATTAGAGTACACTGGTAAAAAAATGAAAGTATATAATGTAGGAACATTACAGTCATACTGTATACCAGCAGTAAAAAAGAATACAATTTATGATTCATCAGAATATTGCATTTGCAATGAAAAAAAGATACTAATGGTAATGACAGATGCTTTAAATAAAAAAGGAGTGTATGAACTAACACGGACAGGATACAAAGAAATAACGCCAATAAAGTATGAAAAAGTTTCAAGAAAATCAGAATTTTTATTCTGCACAACATCTAAAAAAGAAATTGATATTTATAATATTAATGGTAAACTGCTAGATACCATTAAAACAGAGTAAGTAAATAATCCCCAAAAATTCAAAATATGAGTTTTTGGGGAATTACTTAATATATCTTATATGCCACGATTTAAATTACCATTTGTAAAATCTTTACCTTCACAACGCTTATTATCCATAACGATATCAACTATATTATTAATAGAACCAATATCTTCGTCCAAAATATCAATTCTAACAGAATCAGTATTAAATGATTCTGGAGAAATAGATAAAGTTTTACAATTCAAAATAGTAGTGACAGTTTGAATATTATCAGGTAAAACTCTAAATTTCATATTTAGTCGATCCTCTAATTCATAAACTTTATAAGAATTGCATTTAGCAGTACACTCTGGATAGCAAGAATTAGATTTTCCAAGCAAACAATAACGAATATTCATTAAAGGAAGTTTGCTATAAACAATTAATTCTTTAGGTAATATATCACAATCACATAAATTCAAAATACTATTTTTATCAAGTTCTACAGAAGGCGTAAACTTGTTTACACCAAATTTTTTCAAACTTTGTACAGTAAAATTATTAAAAACATTTAAAGTATAGTTTGTAACGATTTCAAAATTTGATATATCAATATTTAGTAATTTTAATAATTCAAAATTTCCAAGGTTAGAAACAACAAAACCCTTAATAAGCAGCTTGTCTAATGTTTTATTAATATTAGAAATCATCAAATTTCTATAATTTGACTTAACAATTGTTGGCATATATATATAAATGTTAAACAATTCTGATAAATTCTTTAAAGTGCTTTCATATTCGCGTAATGTAAAGTATTTTAAAGGTATATATATATTTGAAATATTTCTATTCAAATTATTGTAATTATAATCTTTATTAAGCAGATTTAATAAAACGGAAATTTTAGGAGATCCACAGTTATAAGAGCTATAACTTATAGAAATATCCATATTTTTATTGTAAGACCTTTTAATATTATTTAATGCATATTCTTCAACTTTTTTTAGTCCAATTCTCCTTAATTCATTTAACATGCTAATTTTTGGAAGAAA